>CADBSL010000088.1 GCA_902797345.1 uncultured Eubacteriales bacterium | reverse complement strand
GGTGGTGATCAACAAGAGCTCCACCCAGGCCGATCACCAGGCCAACCTGGTCATCAACGACTCCATCGGCGAAGTGCTGGGGGCGGCTGTCGGCATCGACTAAATGCTTTCGTTATTTATTAAGGGCTGCAGGGCGATAATAGTCTTACGCAGCCCTTTTTCATACTGGCGAACCGTTAAAACGGGATATGATTCCCACCTGAGGCATTCCCGAACGCCGGTCCTTAGCGATTGGCGAGCCGAAGGCGAAGACAGAGCTTAGTACCGCTGCGTGAGCGGCCATGAGCGCGAGCGTCCGAAGGTGGGTATCCATATCCCGAAAAAGGTTCGCGAGAATAATAGTATTTGGAGTAAACGAATGAAACTCATGCATTTAGGGGACCTGCACCTGGGCAAGTCCCTGAACGAATTCAATTTGATCGAAGACCAGCGCTTTATCTTAGAACGGCTGCTTGAGATCGCGGACAGGGAGGCGGTGGACGCGGTTCTGATCTGCGGAGATGTGTACGACCGGGCGGTGCCGGGGGAGGCTGCGGTGCAGCTGTTGGACCGGTTCCTCACCCGTCTCAGCGAAGCCGGGAAGAAGGTCTTTATGATCAGCGGGAACCACGACTCCGACGAGCGGCTGAATTTCGCCAGCAGGATGTTGGAGAAGAGCGGCGTGTTCATCACCGGCCGGTACGACGGGCGGCTGGGGCACGTGGAGATCAGCGACGAATACGGACCGGTCCATTTCTGGATGCTGCCCTATGTGAAGGCGTCCCGGGTGAAGCACTTTTTCCCGGAGGAGACCATCGAGAATTACGATGATGCGGTCCGGACGGCCATTCGCCGGGAGGAGATCGACCCTTCCGTCCGGAACGTGATCCTGGCCCACCAGTTCGTGGTGGGGGCTTCGGATCCGGAGCTGGCGGGGTCCGAGACGGCGCTGGCTTCCGTGGGCACCTTGGACCGGATCTCCTGGGAGTGTTTTACGGACTTTGACTATGGGGCCCTGGGCCACATCCACCGGAACCAGCCGGTGGGGCGGGAGACCCTCCGGTATGCGGGTTCTCCGTTGAAGTATTCTCTGGAAAAGAACGAACTGGAGCAGGAGAAGACGGTGACTCTGGTGGAGCTGAAGGAAAAGGGGACGGTGGAAGTCCGTCACCTGCCACTGGAGCCCCTTCGGCAGATCCGGAGGCTCAAGGGCACCCTGGAAGAACTGATCCAAAGTGCAGTGGATCCACAGGACTATATCTACGCGACCCTGACGGATGAACAGACCCAGATCGACGCTATGGCCCGGATGCAGAACGTGTATCCCTTCACGATGAAGCTGGACTATGACAACGGGACCCTCTTGGAGGGGCTGGAGCCAGCGGCTGTCTCGGAGGCCAGGGATTTCCCGACCTTGATGAAAGACTTTTACCGCTGGATCCTGGGGAAGGAGCCCTCGGAGGAAGAAATAGCGATCCTGGAAGATGCGGCGAGAGAAGCGGAGGTGATCGGATGAGACCGATAAAGCTGACCATGAGCGCCTTCGGCCCCTACGCAGGGGTGGCGGAGGTGGATTTCAGCACCTTCGGAAAGGAAGGGCTGTTTCTGATCACCGGCGACACCGGCGCGGGGAAGACGACGTTGTTCGACGCCATGACCTTCGCGCTGTTCAATAAGACCAGCGGGACTCTTCGGGAGGTGGGGAGCCTGCGGAGCGATTTCGCGGATCCCACGGTGGATACCTTTGTGGAGCTGACCTTTGAACATGGAGGCCGGGAGTACCGGATCCGCCGTTCGCCGGCCTATGAGTCTGCCAAAAAACGGGGTGTCGGCACGACCCTCCGGACGGCGAAGGCGGAACTGCACCGGGAACCGGAGACCCCCATCGAAGGGGTGGAGGCGGTGAACCAGGAAGTGGAAGAGATCCTTCGGATCCGCTACGACCAGTTCAAGCAGATATCCATGATCGCCCAGGGAGAATTCCGTCAGGTGCTCAATGCCGGGTCGAAGGACCGGAGCGAAATCCTCCAGAAGATCTTCTGCACGGAGAATTATGCGAAGATGGGGCAGATCCTGCAGAACCGGACGAAGGACGCCCGGGAGATGGTGGGACAGTCCCAGCGGAACCTGGACCAACAGCTGGAAGGAGTGGAATGCGATCCGGAAAGCCCTCTGGCAGAAAGGCTGGATGAAGAAAAAGAGCGGGCCAGAAGTACCGAGAAAATCTACGATCCGGAAGATCGGATCCATTTGGTGGAGGAGGTCCTCGCGGAAGAGGAAGCCCGGATCGGAGCGCTGGAAAAGCAGGTGGCCGAAGAGGAATCCGGCTATCAGAAAAAGCTGGAGGAGTCTGTCCGGGCGGAGACCCTGGAACGGGATTTTAACGGGCTGGATCAGCTGAGCGCTGAGCGGAAGAACCTGGAGGAGGAAGAACCGGCGGTCCGGGAGCTGGAAGAGAAGACCCGGATCCAGCGTAAAGCGGTGTATGAGGTGGATCCTTCTTATCAAAGATATATGTCTGCGGCGGAACGACTGTCGGAGGCAGAGAAGGAATGTCAGAAAGCGGTTTCCCGGCAGGAAACCAGGCTGCAGGAAAAGACCCGGGCGGAGGACGCACTGGAAGAGGCGTCCAGGAGACAGCCGGAAGCGGAATCGAAGAAGATCCGGGCTGCGGGGATCCGAAATGAGGAAGAAAAATATCAGCGGCGAGAAGAACTCCGACAAGCGGAAGAAGACCTGTCGGCGGAGATCGGAGGATTGGAACAGGCTCTGGAGAATGACCTGAGACAGCAGGAAGCCCTTCAGGTAAAGATCCGGGAAAGCGAGCAATGGCTTCGGGAATCCGGGGATGTTCCGGAGGAACTGATCCGGGCGGAACAGGAAGTGAGCCGGCTGCGGACCAGGATCGGAGAAATGGAGACGACGGAGAAGAAACGGATCCCGGACCTGGAAAAGAAAGAGCGTAAGAAAGTAAAGGCCCAGAAGGTCTTCGAAGAAGCCCGGGCGGCGTATGACCGGGAAGAGAGTCTGTTTTTGCATGCGGAGAAGATGCTGGAGCTGTCCCGGGCGGGGATCCTGGCGAAGAGCCTGCGGCCCGGGGAAGCCTGTCCGGTCTGCGGCTCCCTTGAGCACCCGATGCCGGCAACGATACCGGAGGAGGGCGTGACGGAAGAAGCCCTGGAGGAACGGAAGGCCCTGCGGGACGGAGCCGCTGCAGAGAAGGATGCTGCCTATCAGGCAGCGGTCGCGGCGGTCGGCGAAGCGGAGAGTTCGGAAAAGATCCTCCGAAGCGAAGTGCTGCGGCTGATGGGAGAACGTGTGCAGGAAAATGCCGGGATCTCTGATCTGCTGGACGCTTTCCGGCAGGAAGTCAAACGGACTGAAGAGGTCCTGGATGAACAGGAAAAACGACTGGATGTTCTTCAGAAGGAGCAAGAAAAACGGGAGCAAACGTCAAAGACTTTGGAAAAAGACCGGAAGGATGCTGCTGGTTTGGAAGTGAGCCTGCGGGAACAGCGGGAAGCTCTGACCAAAAAGAATGAAGAGCGAGCCGGATATCTGGGCGAGATCCAGCCGCTGCTGGATCTGGAATTCGAAAGTCGGGAAGCGGCGATGACCGAGGCGGATACTCTTGAAAGGGAGAGCCGCGCCATTGAAGACACGGTAAAGGCGGCCCGAGAGGCGGCTGCGGCAGCTTCGGAGGCCTATGCCGGCGCGGTGGATGCGGCGTCGGAGATCGTGAAGCAAAAGGAACGGGCAGAGACCGAAGCGGAAGAAGCCCGGGCCGAATACGAGCGGATCCGGATCCGGGAAGGCTTTGGAGAAGAGGCAGATTTCCTGGAGGCTCGGGTCCAAAAAGATACGATCGAAGGGTCCGAGAAGGTGATCAAGAGTTTCCGGGATAAAGAGGCACTGAACAAAGCGAACCTGGAGAAGGCGATCAGGGACCTGAAAGGGAAGGAACGTCCGGACAGGGAAGCGGCGGAACGGGCCGTGAAAGAAGCGGAGTCCGCATGGAAAGAGACCCAGGAACTGCTGAACCGGGCGAAGACCCGCCGGGATCACGGCCAGAAGGCACTGGAGAAGATGACAGCGCTCCGGGAAAGCCTGAGGGAAGAACTCAGGCAGCTCACCCTACTGACGAATCTGGCGGATCTGGTGCAGGGCAAAGTCGCCGGCAGGAACCGGACCTCTCTGGAGGCCTTTGTCCAGACGGAGGGCTTCGATGCCATCATCGCTTCCGCCAATCAGCGGCTGCTGCCCATGAGCGGAGGCCAGTACCGTCTGTACCGGCACTTGGACCCGGAGGCCAAGAAGGACATCGCGCTGGAGCTGGACATCCTGGATTACCACACCGGGAAGAAACGTCCCGTATCCACACTGTCCGGAGGGGAGAGCTTTATGGCGTCCCTGAGCCTGGCGCTGGGGCTGTCGGATCGGATCACCGCGGAAGCCGGCGGGGTGAAGGTGGACGCCCTCTTCGTGGACGAGGGCTTTGGGACATTGGACCAGCGGTCTCTGGACGGGGCCATCGGCATGCTGCAGGAGCTGACCGCCGGGAACAAGCTCATCGGCATCATCAGCCACCGCCAGGAACTCAAGGAGGAGATCCCCAAAAAGGTCCTGGTGGAGAAGAGCCGGCAGGGGAGCAAAATCTCCATCGATACGGGGATCTAGCGATAATCCTTCGAAAAGTGACTCGAAAAGCTTTCTAACGGATTGCATTTTTCCGCCTGAAAGAGTATAATGGTGAAAATTGTATTTAAGAGAGAAGGGAGAAAGTATGGAGAAGAAGAATATCGACTGGGGAAGCCTGGGGTTTTCCTACGTAAAGACTGACAAACGTTTCGAAGCGCACTATAAAGATGGGAAATGGGATGAAGGACAGCTCATCGATGACGATATGATCACCATCAGCGAATGTGCCTGCGTATTCCAGTATGCTCAGACCGTTTTCGAAGGTCTGAAGGCTTACACCACGCAAGACGGCAGAGTCGTATGCTTCCGGCCGGACCTGAATGCGGAAAGAATGATGGAATCGGCAAAGACGTTGGTGATGCCGCCGTTCCCGAAGGAAAAATTCATCGACGCCGTGCTGCAGACCGTCAAGGCCAACATCGCATGGGTACCGCCTTATGGCAGCGGTGCGACCCTGTATGTCCGCCCCTTCATGATCGGTTATGACCCGATCATCGGTGTAACACCGGCGAATGAGTATAAATTCCGTATTTTCACCACACCGGTAGGCCCCTATTTCAAGGGCGGCGCAAAACCGGTGACCATCTGCGTCAGCGACCTGAACCGGGCGGCTCCGGCAGGCACCGGCCACATCAAAGCCGGCCTGAACTATGCGATGAGTCTGATGGCCCACGAGATCGCTCACGAGAACGGGTTTGACGAGAATATGTTCCTGGATCCGGCGACCGGGACGAAGGTCGAGGAGACCGGCGGTGCGAACTTCCTGTTCGTGACACACGACAACAAGATCGTGACACCGAAATCCACCAGTATCCTCCCGTCCATCACCAGACGGTCTCTGGTGTACGTTGCCAAGGAATATCTGGGACTGGAAGTAGAAGAAAGAGAAGTATATCTTGAAGAATTGAAAGACTTTGCGGAGTGCGGACTGTGCGGTACCGCAGCCGTGATCTCTCCGGTCGGAAAAGTGAATGACCATGGCAAGGAGATCTGTTTCCCCAGCGGTATGGAGGGAATGGGTCCTGTGACCAAGAAACTCTACGACACACTGACCGGGATCCAGATGGGCCGGATCGAAGCACCGGAAGGCTGGATCTACGAGATCAAATAATCCCTTTGCAGATCAGTTGTTTATATTTTTGTTTACTCCAATCGAATCCGGGCGGGGCGATGAATCTTCATCGCCTCGTTCGGATTTTCAGGCTATTTTTCCAGATAATTCGTCAATTCGCCGATCTGGTCGATGACGCATTTCACTTCATTTCCGGGTTGTAAATAGCGGGGCGGTTTGAATCCCATCCCCACGCCTTTGGGGGTCCCCGTCATGATCATGTCCCCCGGGAACAGCTCGTAGCCCTGGGAAAGCTCGTGGATGATCCTGGCGACGCCACGGATCATGTCCCGGGTGTTCCCGTCCTGACGAAGTTCCCCTTCCACGTAAGAGCGCACGGAAAGACACTGGGGGTCCGGGATCTCTTCTTTGGTGACGATCCAGGGGCCCACGGGACAGTGTGTGGTAAGGCTCTTGCCCATGAACCAGTTCACGTGGCGGTTCTGGACGTCCCGGGCGGAGATGTCGTTGCCGATGGTATAGCCGAAGACGTAATCCAGAGCGTTTTCTTCCGGGATATACGTGCCCTGTTTGCCGATGACCACGGTCAATTCCGCCTCGTAGTCGATGGAGGCGGTGACGGTCTCATGCCGGAGGATGGTGCCGCCGGGCTCCAGACAGGGATAGGCAGCTTTGGTGAAGTAGATGGGCCACTCCGGAGCGCTGTCCTTGGGCCCGCCGGTGATGCCGCCGATCTCCTTCACGTGTTCCAGGTAGTTCTTCCCCAGGCAGATGATGTTGCGCCGGGGGTAGGGGATGGGGGACAGGAGGCGGACTTCCGGGTCCTTCAGAGACAGCAGGTCTTCTTCCCGGCAAACCGCGGCTTCCCGCTCACATTCGTCCCTCAGGACGTCATAATGGTCGATGAGGTATTGCAGGTCTTTTCCTTCCAGGGCGAT
>CADBSL010000087.1 GCA_902797345.1 uncultured Eubacteriales bacterium | reverse complement strand
TAGAAGGCGTCGTAGATCTTCTTGAAGCTCCGCCAGGTCTCATCGCTGTAATAGGTGCCGGTGTTGTAGCCGGTGAGCCCGATCACATCCACATATTCATCCCCGGGGTAATAACTCAGGGCGTGGTTCCAGGTGTAGTTGGGGAAGGCCCGTTCATTGGGATTGAAGACCCAGATGGTATAGGGCAGCGCCCCTTCCTGCCGGAAGATCTCGTAGACGTACTTGTAAAATTCGATGTACATCTTCGTATCCTTGGCGGTGTGGTATGCGGAATACGGACACCAGTCTCCGTTCATCTCATTGCACACCCGGAAGACGATGGGCTTCTTGTTGTTCGCCACGATGGCGGCGTACTGGTGCAGGAAGGTGTCGTGCTTCCCGTTCAGGGCATCCAGGATCATATTCCCGCTGCTCTGGTACGGCGTCTGGAGAGTCAGTTCCACCGTCCGGTCTTCATCCGCTGCATTCTTCAGCACCGTCTGCAATTTTGGCAGGTCGGTGTTGATATTGGTGTAGTAGATGAGGAACTTGAAGGTGTAATCCAGCTTGGCTTCCTTGGTCTTCAGATTATAGAAGGAGAAAGGCGCCATGGGTTCGTAGATCCCCCAGGTCAGCTTGCTGCCGCCGAAGTATTCGTCGTACAGCTTTCTGGTCTCGCTGTTCCAGTGGGTATTCTCCACCCATTGGGTCTGGGTATTCACCGCCTTGGCGGTACTGCCTACCAGCTTCAAGGTGTTCATGATGGAGATGTAGGACTTGGTCCCTGCCACGTCAAAGGGCTGCGTGCTCTTGAAGAAGAAGGTCAGCACCTTGGTGTTGGACAGTTTCAGATCCACACAGGCATAGTAGTTCTTGTCGCCGGGGACCTTGGAAAGTTTGGCTCGGGACCACTCCAGCACGTAAGCGCTCTTTCCGGCGAAGTTCATGTAGCCGGAATACAGCTTTTTATAGGTGCTGGTGTCGTTGATAAACTTATTGCCGTAGTTGATATAGGACGCATAGTCCGATGCACCGCTGATGGGCTGGTTGTAGACCTCCAGGGTCAATTCGCTATTCTCCAGCACCGTCCGGAACTCGGAGAACTGCATGTTGGGTTCCATGGTCCGCTGGACCATGATCTTATACCCGTCCACCAGGTTGGTGAAGTATTTGCTGTAATAGTTGATTTCCTGGGTCTGGAAAAGTCCGCTGGGATCCGTGATCACATCGGTGCCGGGATCCGGATCAACCGGTGGATCCGGGTCTGCCGGCGGGTCCGGCTCATCCGGGGTCTCCGGATAGAAATCCTGGGATTCGGAGTAAGGCTTGTCCGTCAGGAAAGAGACGCTGTGGGTCTCGTGGTAGTAGTTGACGGCAAAGTCCACCAGGGACGCAATATCCCGCAGCTTCACGTAGTTGTAGCCGTCCACCACGTAGGCGTCCAGTTCCACGGTCTCCCCACCGAACCAGATCTCGGAAGTGGTCTTCACTGCCTTCGGATCCGGGTCCGGCAGCTTCTCCAGGTCCTCGGTGCCGTCCGGGGCATAATCCATGTCCGGGGTGAGGACGACTCTGCGGTTCTCCTCGTCCCATACCACCTGGAAGTGCGCTTCCGTGCCGGTGAGGCTCTGGGCCAGATCCCTTAATTTGAAATAGTTGTGCCCGCCGATGTTGTAGCCTTTGATGTCCGCCGGTGTCCCGTTGACAACGATGGGGTTGGAGACGTGGGTGGTCGGCGTGCCTTCCGCGAAGACCACGGTCCCCGTCAACACTACAACGCTCATTGTGATCAGTAATACCAGTAACTTTTTCATACTCATAATGTTTTTAACCTTGCCAGGGCGATCCCTGCGGCGGTCTTCCCGTCGTGGATCTCGCCCGTCTCTATCATAGCCAGTAACTCGTCAAACGTATACTCCTCCACTTCGATGACTTCCGTTTCATCGAAGTCCGTCTCGCCGGGGGTCAGCCCCTCCGCCAGGTAGAGGTGGATGTATTCATTGGTGAACCCTGCCGAGGGGTAAAACTCCGTCAGGTGGGTCCATTTGTCCGCCGTATAGCCGGTCTCCTCCTTCAATTCCCGCTTCACGGATTCCAGAGGTTCTTCGCCGGGGTCCATCAATCCCGCCGGGATCTCCAGCAGTTCTTCCCCCACGGCCACCCGGTACTGGCGGACCATGACGACTTTGCCGTCGTCTTTCAACGGCACCACGGCCACTGCGCCGCCCTTTTCCACGATCTCCCGCTTCGCCGGGAGCCCGTTGGCGATCACATCCTTCACCGTCAGGCGGAGGATCTTGCCGTCGTAAATCGTTGTTGAATTGGTGATGATTTCTTTCATTGTTCCTCTAAAACCGGTTCTATTCTATCGTTATAGATAAAATCTGTCAAGTCTATATTTACAGAAAGCCGGAAGCGTAAGCAGCGAGCTTAGCCTTTAGCTTATAGCTTCCAGCTTCAAGCTCATTTATTTCTGCGCGTCATACCCCGCCACAGCCAGTGCTGCGTTGAATACGGCGCTTCTCATTCCCTGCTGCTCCAGGATACGGACAGCTTCGATGGTGATGCCGCCGGGGGAGCAAACCATATCCTTCAGGATCCCCGGGTGGAGTCCGGTCTCCAGGACCATCTCCGCGGAACCCTTGACGGCCTGAGCCGCGAACTTATATGCCGGTTCCCGGAACATGCCCGCCTGCACACCGGCGTCCGCCAGTGCTTCGATGAACATGAAGACATAAGCCGGGGAGCTGCCGCTCAGTGCAGTCACCGCCGGGATCAACCGTTCTTCCATCACTTCACACTTCCCGCAGGAGTTGAAGATCTTCTTTGCTTTTTCCACATCTTCTTCCGTCGCATTCGCATTGGGAGACAGGGAAGCCATCCCTTCTCCTACCATAGCCGGAGTGTTGGGCATGACCCGAACGATCCGGGCGTCCTTCCCGAGATATTCTTCCAGTTCAGCGATGGAAGTGCTGGCTACGATGGAGATGAAGAGCTGATCTTTCCGGATGGAGTCTTTGATGCTCTCGAACATCTTTCCGAAGAAGATCGGTTTTACCGCGAATAACACGGTGTCGCAGTTTTCCACTACGCCTTTATTGTCGCAGGCGGTGATGCCGGTGTCTGCCACGACTTTGTCCAGGGTCGCCTGATTGGCATCTGCGCCGAACACGCCTTCCGGACCATTGGCTTTCACATAACCCCGTAAAATGGAGCCGCCCATATTGCCTGTGCCGATAAATCCTAATTTCATGATATACCTCCTACAATATTGTATCGTTCGTTCAAAGTATTCCATCAGTTTAGTTTACCCCAGTTAGAGGTCAGATTCAAGGTCATTTACATTACGTTAATATTGCAAGAATATGAACACTCCTGTAACATTTTGCATTGTATATCGGGCCTCCGGGCGCCACAACATCTTCCGTTTTCCTTTCATTTCCGAATTTCTTCAGTTTTTCATCTAAATCGCCAAAAATCTTTAGTTTTCCTTAAAAAATACTTGAGTTAATTACGCGGATTAGTTATAATCATAGTGTGGTTATCCTGAAGATAACCTCATTAATCTCTAATCCCAATACCCCTTTTGACAAAGCAAGCCTTCCCCGGCTTGTTTTGTTTT
>CADBSL010000086.1 GCA_902797345.1 uncultured Eubacteriales bacterium | reverse complement strand
CGCACAGGCTATATCGTAGAAGAAAGAGAAGAGAAGAATGGATCAGAAAGAATATCTTGAACTGAAAGAAAAAGAACTGAAGGATGCGCTGGAGACCGTCCACGCTATCCAGTCCAGCAAGGACCCCACGGTGAGGTATAAGGACTCACGGCCCATCACAGACCTGAAGAACATGATCGAGACTTCCGTGAAGGAATTCGGCGACCGGCCGGCCTTCTGGCAGAAAAAGACCCGGAAGGATCCCTATGAACCGATTTCCTACCGGAAATACCTGGAGGATATCAATGCGTTGGGGACGACCCTCATCGCCATGGGACAGAAAGACCGGCGGATCGGCGTCATCGGCGCCAACTGCTACCAGTGGGCCGTGGCCTATATGGCCATCGTCTGCGGCACCGGCGTCGTGGTGCCGCTGGACAAGGAACTGCCGGTGAGGGAATTGAAACAGCAGGTCATCGAAGCGGAGATCACCTGCGTCATTTCTGCCAAAAAACATGTGAAGGACTTCCTGGACATGAAAAACGAAGGCGGAACGAAACTGGAGATCATCATCGATATGGAAGCGGAAGCGGACCAGGGCCCCGTACGGTCCATGTCCCGGGCTATCGAAGAAGGCGCTGATATGATCCGGGCAGGCAATACCTCCTTTACGGAAGCCCAGATCATCGCGGGTGAGATGAGCGTATTGCTCTTCACCTCCGGCACCACCGGCATCGCCAAGGGCGTTATGCTCTCCCACCGAAACATCTGCGAGGACCTGATGATCGCGCCGACGGTGCTGACCGTAGGACCCTCGGACATCTTTTTCTCGGTCCTGCCTTTGCACCATACGTATGAATGCACCTGCGGCTTCTTGATGCCGCTGTATAAAGGGGCCTCCATCGCTTACTGCGAGGGGCTGAAATACATCCTGACCAACATCGCGGAATGCCGTCCCACGATGCTGCTGGGGGTACCTGCGATCTTCGAAATGTTCTATAAGAAGATCTGGGCCAACGCCCGGAAGAGCGGAAAGGAAGACAAGCTCCGGACGGCCCTTCGCATCAGCCGGGCTTCCCGGAAGCTGGGGATCGACCTTCGGAAGAAGCTCTTCAAGGACATCCACGCCGTCTTTGGCGGGAATATGCGGATATTGATCAGCGGCGGCGCCGCCATCAACCCGGAAGTGCTGGACGGATTCACGGATTTCGGTATCCTGGCGGTCCAGGGGTACGGCCTGACGGAGGCCTCCCCCATGGGCGCGCTGAATCCGGATACCGCTCCCAACAGCCGTTCCATCGGCCGGGCCTTCCCGCACTGCCACTTGAAGATCGACCACCCGGACGAGGACGGGATCGGGGAGATCTGCATCAAAGGTGACAATATCATGCTGGGGTATTACAAACGGCAGGATCTGACGGATGAAGTCATTTTTGACGGGTGGTTCCACACCGGAGATCTGGGGTACATCGACAGCGAAGGCTACGCATATATCACCGGTCGGAAGAAGAACGTGATCATCACC
This sequence comes from uncultured Eubacteriales bacterium, assembly GCA_902797345.1. Taxonomy (GTDB): domain Bacteria; phylum Bacillota; class Clostridia; order Peptostreptococcales; family Anaerovoracaceae; genus RUG14258. The sequence goes on along the minus strand of CADBSL010000086.1, from coordinate 1,962 downwards.
AAGAACGGCAAGAACGTCTTTCCGGAGGAACTGGAGTATTACCTGAACAATGTGGATCTGATCGAGGAGTCCGTGGTCTTTGCCAAGGAAGGGGCCCTGGGAGACGATGACGTCATCGCCGCCTATATCAAAGTGGATGAGGAGTACCTCCAGGAACACTTCGATATCGCCCCGGCGGAGGAGGAATTGATGGAAATGCTGTGGAAGGAAGTCGACCGGATCAACCGGGACAACCCGCCGTATAAGCAGATCCGCACCATCAAGATCCGAAAGGAAGAATTCATCAAGAATTCATCGAAAAAAATCCGGCGGTTTGAACAGGGAAATAAGTTCTAGGAGATGGAAGTCTTAAGTCTGGAGTCTGAAGAAAAAACAGATCCTTCGCTTCGCTCAGGATGACTGTAACTGTCATCCTGAGGACGAAGTCCGAAGGATCTTTGTGTTTGTCTTTATGAGGACAAAGTATCTTCTCTATACTCCAGACTTAGGACTTAAGACTTAAGACTTAAGACTCTAGTCTTCATTCCGGGATATCGATCTCAAACCGGTCCAGTTTCTGGGGATAGACTTTGTGGTAGGGGTCGTCGGTGGTCCGGCCTTTGAGGCGGTAGTAGACGCCCCGGGCGGAAGCCGCCACGGTGCCGTCCCGGAGGTAGATCTCGGAGCGGGCGATATAGACCTTTTCCCGGATCTCTTCCACCCATCCGGCAGCAGTGAGCTCCACATTCGTGGGGACCATTTCCTTGAAGGTCGTGTCCAGCTGGACGGTCAGTGCGCCGGTGTTTTCCGGAGCCAGGACCGTCATGGCCCGGCCGGCGGTCTCGTCTAAAATGCTGCAGATCACACCGCCGTGGAGGATCCCCGGGTGACCCCCGTGGATGTCTTTGGCGGTGAATACGCAGACGACTTTTTTGTTATCCAATTCATAGAAGGCGGCATGGAGACCGCCTTCGTTTTCTGTCCCGCAGATGAAGCATTCCTTCGCCGCTCCCTGACGGGCAATGATTTTATGGTTCAATGGAAATTACCTTCTTTTCTTATTCGATGATCGCGATGAGCTCACCGGCATCCACCTGCTGGCCTTCCTTTACGTTGATCTGGCCCACTGTACCGGCTACCGGTGTCAAAATGTTGGTTTCCATTTTCATGGCTTCGATGACGGCGATGGGCTGGTTGGCTTCAACTTTGTCGCCTTCCGCCACCAAGACCTTGACGATGTTGCCGGGGATGTTGGCCCCGATCTCGTTGGGGTTATCCTTATCGGCCATGAGTTTCATGGAAGCCGCAGCGGATGTCTTGGCGGAGGAGTCATGGATCAGTGTGGTCCGGCGGTTGCCGTTCACTTCAAAGACGACCTCCCGCATTCCTTCTTCGTCGGGCCTGCGGACTTCGATCAGTTTGATCACCAGGACTTTGCCTTCTTCCAGCGCCACTTCGCAGGTTTCACCTTCGGTGAGTCCGTGGAAGAAGATGTCGCTGCCCATGAGCCTCAGACTGCCTTCCTTCTCCAGATCCTGGATGTAGGTCTCGTAGACCTTCGGATACAGGGCATAACTCAGGATCTGCCGCATGGTGGGCTCGTATCCCAGCAGGTCTTTCAGATAGACCCGATCGGCTTCGAAGTCTTCATCCGGAAGGAGTTCTCCGGGGCGGCAGTCGATGGAGGGTTTTCCCTTCAGGACCAGTTCCTTCAGCCGCGGCGGGAATCCGCCTTCCGGCTGTCCCATCATTCCCTCGAAGTAGGATACGATGGAGTCCGGGAAGTCCATGCCTTCCGCTTTCTCGTAAATGTTTTCCGGCGTCAGTTCGTTCTGCACCATGAAGATCGCCATATCGCCGACGGCCTTGGAGGAGGGGGTCACCTTGATGATGTCGCCCAGCATTTCGTTGACGGTCTTGTACATGGCCTTGACTTCTTCGAATTTGTGTCCCAGACCGAAGCTGTCTACCTGAGGCTTCAGG
>CADBSL010000085.1 GCA_902797345.1 uncultured Eubacteriales bacterium | reverse complement strand
GCCGCGTAATAGGGGTCCGGGTGAGGTTCGTCCACCGGAACCAAAAGCGCCTGTTTCGCCATCAGCGCAGCCCGGTCAAAGGTGCCGCCGATCCCAACGCCCACGACCACCGGCGGGCAGGGGTTCGCTCCGGCCTCTTCCACGCAGCGGACGACGAAGTCCTTGACGCCTTCTTCTCCGGCCGACGGCGGGAACATCCGGATCTGACTCATGTTCTCCGAGCCAAACCCCTTCGGGGCCAGCGTGACTTTGACCCTTTCTCCCGGCACGATCTCGGTGTGGATATGAGCCGGCGTATTGTCGCCGGTATTCCCCCGGCGGATCGGGTCTGCCGCGATGGATTTCCGAAGATAGCCTTCCGTATACCCCCGGCGGATGCCTTCGTTGACCGCCTCCTCCAGGTCTCCCCCGATCAGATGAACGTCCTGACCGATCTCCAAAAAGACGCAGGCCATCCCTGTATCCTGGCACAGAGGCACACCCTCCTCCTCCGCGATCCGGATGTTCTCCCGAATCTTATCCAGGATATCCGCTGCGATGGGCCAGTCTTCCTGTTGACGGCACCGGTCGATCCGCCGGCAGACATCTTCTCCTAAAAAGGAGTTGGCTTCTACCGCCATCTCTGCCAGGGCCTCTGTGATTTCTTTTACATGAAGTTCTCTCATTTCCTTCTCTTCCTGAAATAGTGTTCTTATACTGCTTTATCATAAATCAGATAAAATGGGATTTCAACCCATACTGCCTAGACGTACTGGGAAATATCCGCCTCGTAGTCCACTTCCGGATACCGAAATCCGAAAAGATGGTAAAAATCCTCCCAATAACCGGCCAGCCCGGCCGTTTCTTCCACATTTTCCGTGGTGACATTCTCCATGGCTTCGGAGATCTTCTCCTGGATATGAGGCTGCATCTCCAGATCATCCATCCGGATCCGCCCCATTTCATCCACCTCCGGCCTTTTGCCGGGGGCCATTTTGTTGCAGAGGAGCCGGTCCATTTGACCGATGCAATCCTCGTAACAGCCGTCCTCTTCCATCACTTTCCGGGCGATGGCAATGTACAGGGGTGCCCGGGGGATGGCGATGCTGGCCTGTGTGACCATGCTTTTGTTCATGGAAATATAGCTTTGGATCTTCTGTCCGCTGAAATCCTCCGAAATCTTTTTGGAAGTGTCATAAAGGTGTTTTTTCGCATAGCCCATGGTCCCTTCCAGATAGATGGGATAGGTCACCTTCGGTCCAAGATAGGAAAAAGCAACGGTAACAGCGCCCTCCGCCAGCACCCCGGCTTCCGAGAGTTTCCGGATCCACTCGTACCAGTCCTCGCCTCCCATGACCTTCACGGAATCCTCGATCTCTTTTTCCGTGGCCGCCTCGATGGTGTGTTCTATGATCTCCATGGTCCGAAGGTCCAGGTCTTTCCCCACAAAGGGCTCCCCCGTGGTCTTCAGACTGGAACGGACCACACTGCCGTCCGGCATCGTCCGTTTCGGAGCCGCCAGGCTGTAGATGATCAGGTCCACCTCTCCCATTTCCCTTCGGATCAGATCAATGGCCTTTTCCTTGGTCTCCGCCAGAAAAGCGTCCTCATTCAGGGTCCGGGCCCAAAGCCCGTCCTTCGCCGCCAGTTCATCAAAAGCGTGATAATTGTAGTATCCGGGCGAACCGGTGCGGCTTTCGGAGGGTTCCCGCTCCCGGCAGATCCCCAGAGTCGATGCGTGGTAGCCGTAAGCCGCTGCGATCCGGGCCGACAGCCCGTAACCGGCGGAACAGCCGATCACCAGCACGTTCTTCGGGGGTTCCCGGCGGAACACCACCTTCCCTTTATTTTTCATATAGTCGATCTCCTGCTTTACGTGCACCCGGCAGCCTGCCGGGTGAGCCGTAGCGCACAGGAATCCTTTCACTTTCGGTCGTATGATCATTCAGAATGTCTCTCCTTATAGGTGTTTATCACAAATATCCTTCATTGCCGCCCAGGCCGATGAAAAGGCAAACTGCAGGTTATACCCGCCGGTATCTCCGTCTGCATCCAGCACTTCTCCGGCAAAGTACAGACCGGGGAACTTCCGGGACTCCATCGTCTTCGGATAGACCTCCTTCAGCTCCACGCCGCCTGCAGTGACCATGGCAGCGGAAAACCCCGCCGTCCCGGATACGGTAAAGGGGTCCCGGAAGATCCGGTCCAGGATCTTCTCCCACTCCACAGCAGGCATTTCCGCGAACCGGCGATGGGGGTCCGCCCCCTCGGTCTCAAAGAGAATCCGCAGCAGGGCCTCCGGCAGTCCCCGGGAAGCGAAGAACTCCCGAAAAACGGTAAAGCTCTCCTTCCGGCCTTCGGCTTTTGTCCTTCTGAGGGCGGCGAGGGATCTCAGCGCCTCTCCCCGATCCATTTCCGGGAAGTGATCGATCCGGATCCGACTCCCGGGTCTTACATACCTGGAAATATGCAAAGCAGCCGGGCCGGAAAAAGTCCGGTGGGTAAAGAGCAGGTCCCCCTCCGACGCGTCCCCCGTTTCGGCGGTGATCCGAGCGGACTTCACCGAAGCTCCCGACAAAGGTCCGTAGGGATACCCCTCCACCGTAACCGGCACCAGAGCGGGCCGGCAGGGCGTCACCGTGATCCCCATCCTTTCCAGCACAGAAAACAGGCTCCCGTCGGAACCGGTTGCGGGAAAACTGCAGCCTCCGGTACACACCAGCACCCTTTTCGCTGTAAACAGGTCCTGCTCTGTGGTGATCCGAAATCCGTCTCCCGGCAGGATGTCCGTGACCTTTTGTCCGGTGAGGATCTCAAATCCATTCTCCTTCGCTTTGCCCACGAGGTGATCCCGGACCTGCCGGGCAGAGAAGGACGCAGGATAGATCTTTCCGTCCTCACGGCACACCGTCTCCAGCCCCTGCTCCTCCAGAAAACGCCGCAGAGCCACGTTGCTGAATCCGTACAGAACGCTTCGGATCTTTCCACCGTTTTTCCCGTAATGGGCCGGGAAATCCTTGATGGAACCGTCATGGGTCAGGTTGCATTGCCCCGCTCCCGTCAGAAGGAGCTTCTGCCCCGGCTCCGGTCCCCCTTCCAGGATCAGTCCTTTCAGACTTTTTCCGCCGGAGAGCCGGGATGCCGCAGCCGCAGCAAATAAACCAGCGGCGCCGCCGCCGATGATAATGATATCGTACATGGTTCGTTCCTTTCGTTTTCCTATTGTATTTTCTTTTGGGAAGGCTGTCAAGGATACTGCTCGTTGAGAAATCCATTTGATGCATCCGGAAATAACATCTCGGGACACGCTTTCGCTATGTATTCGCTCGCAGCGGTACTAGGCTCTGTCTTCGCTCCTACGGAGCTCGCCAATCGCCAAGGACCGGCGGCTCAACAATGTCCCTTCGATGTTTTCCCTCCTGCATCTAAACGGATTTCTCCTCTCTCTGCAAAGGAATGATTCAGAAACCAAATAAGGCGAAGTGTGATTTGCCACAGGGGCATTCCCGAACGTCGGTCCACCGCGAGCCCGAGCCGTAGGCGACGGGGAAGCGGATGTACCGCTACGAGAGGGCCATGAGCGAGAGCGTCCCCGAGGTAAATGCTCACGAAGCCTATGAAGGTTTCTGAATCAGACTCATAGCCCGGAGTGTGACAAAACAAGAGCACTGATATTGAAAAAAACTGCAGAATCCTATATAATTGAAAAGTATGAAAGAAAGGAACGATCCGAAAGGAGAACGACATGATAGAAACAGGTAATGTAGTAGAAAAAGCGCTGGCCTTTGCCGCAGTAGCCTACAGCGGGCAGTCTCAGGAACTGAGCGGCATCCCCACCATCATCCACATCTGTGAGTCCGTGGTTCTGATGTCCGGCATCGATCCTGTGGACCGGGATCTGATGGCGGCAGCCGCCCTGTGGAATATCACAGACCGCACAGAGGTGACCTGGGAAGAGATCGAAGAGACCTTCGGGACCCGGTTAAAGGGGATCCTTCAGTCTACCCATTTGGAGACCGCCCGCCCGGAAATGGATCCGGAAGAATGGTCTGCGGCCCGGGAAGCGGAAGTGGCTGCCCTGAAGAAGCTGCCCCTGAAGCTGAAAATGGTGGTGCTGGCGGGAAAGCTGGCAGAGGTAAAATCTCTGTACCGGGAATACGGGACCTACCGGGAGGATCTGTGGCACAGGCTTCCCTTCACGGATCCGGACAGGATGTACCAATATTACTACGGGATCAGTGATGTCCTGCAGGAATTCGAAGAATACGCCGCCTATACGGAGTATAACCAGACGGTTGCCCGGCTTTTCATCGCCCACAGGTAAATATTGAAAGTTTTCGTCAAAGACGATTGACGGAGTTGAGCCAAAGTGGTATAAATATATTAAGTGTAAACACAGAAAGGTGCAGAACGAACCATGAATACTGTAAAGAAGACCACCAACGCTTATTTTACATATTCCTATTTCAGCTTTTACTTTTCCAATCAGGAAGTAGGAGCTTTTCGTGCTGCAGAAAACCTTTAATGATGATCCACCAAACCGACCATCACTGAAGATATTGCCGCTCGGAATCTCCGAAGCGGCATTTTTTATGAAGAGAGGAGAATAGAAATGATTGCCGTATTAAAACAGGGAACCACAGACCAACAGCAGGAAAACCTTATCAGCTGGTTCAAGGACATGGGACTGGACGTCCATATTTCCAAAGGAGAATTCCACACGATCCTGGGATTGATCGGGGACACCACGAAGGTGGACATCGGTCTTCTGGAAAGCCTGTCCATCATCGAATCCGTGAAGCGGATCAGTGAACCCTTCAAAAATGCCAACCGTAAATTCCACACGGAAGATTCCGTCATCGACGTGAACGGCGTCAAGATCGGCGCCGGGAACTTCCAGATCATCGCCGGGCCCTGTTCCGTGGAAAGCCACGACCAGATCATCGAGATCGCCAAACGGGTCCAGGCCTCCGGAGCGACCATTCTCCGGGGCGGTGCCTTCAAACCCCGGACCTCCCCCTATGATTTCCAGGGACTGCGGGGCGACGGGATCGAGCTCCTTTTAGAAGCCAAGAAAGTCACCGGCCTGCCTCTGATCTCCGAGATCATGGCCATCAACGACCTGGATCTGTTCGAGGACGTGGATATCATCCAGGTAGGAGCCCGGAACATGCAGAACTTCGACCTGCTTCGGGAACTGGGGAAGACCGACAAGATCATCCTCATCAAACGGGGTCTGGCCAACACCATGAAGGAACTGTTGATGAGCACGGAATACATCATGGCCGGCGGGAACGAAAACGTGATCCTCTGCGAACGGGGGATCCGGACCTTTGAAACCTACACGAGAAACACCCTGGATCTTTCTGCCGTACCCATGCTCCACGAGCTGTCTCACCTGCCGGTGATCGTGGACCCGAGTCACGCCACGGGACTGTCCCGACTGGTGGAACCCATGGCCCTGGCGGCCACCGCAGCCGGCGCAGATGGTTTGATGATCGAAGTCCACAACGATCCGGAAAAAGCACTGTGCGACGGAGCCCAGTCCCTGACACCGGATCAGTTTGACACAGTAGCCCGGAAAGTCCGGAAGATCCGGGAGGCGATCGCGGAATGATTGTAGGGATCGCAGGACTGGGGCTCATCGGAGGCTCCATGGCCAAGGCCTTCAAGGCTAACTCCGATGCCACTGTTTACGGACATGATACCGATGAATCCACGCTCAATATCGCGAAGATCTACGGCGCAGTGGATGAGACCCTGACGCCGGATACCATCAAAGACTGCGACGTGATCCTGCTGTGCCTGTACACCCGGCCTTCTATGGACTACCTGAAGGAGATCGCTCCCCTGGTGCGGAAGGATGCCTTCGTCATCGATTGCTGCGGCACCAAACGCCGGATCTGCGAAGAAGGCTTCGCCCTGGCCAGGGAATACGGTTTCACCTATGTGGGTGGCCACCCCATGGCGGGGACCCACCACTCGGGATTCCGCAGCAGTACGGAAGACCTGTTCCGGGATCAGGGGATGGTGATCGTTCCGCCGGTCTACGACGACATCCAGCTTCTGGAGAAAGTGAAGCAGATCTTCGCTCCCTGTCGGTTCGGGACCTTTTCCGTCACCACCGCCGAGGAGCATGACCGGCTCATCGCCTTCACCTCCCAAATGGCCCATATCGTGTCCAATGCCTTTATCAAAAGCCCGTCGGCTCTCCACCACAAAGGGATCTCCGCCGGCAGCTACAAGGATCTGACCCGGGTGGCCTGGCTGAACCCGTCCATGTGGGCGGACCTGTTCCTGGACAACAAGGAGAACATCCTCTTTGAATTGGATACCTTCATCGACGCCATGAACCAATACCGGGAAGCCATCGCCGAAGAAGACCTGGAAGGTCTCTGCGATCTTCTGGAGGAAGGCCGTCAGCGGAAGCAGGAGGTGGACGGATGATGCAGACCGTGACCGTCCGGGTGGAAAGCCGGACCTACGACGTTCTCATCGGCCGGGGGCTCCTGGACAGGGCCGGCGAATGGGCATTGGAAGTGACCGGACCCTGCCGGGCCGCAGTTATCACAGACGATATCGTGGAACAGTTCTATGCGAAGAGACTGGAAGACAGCCTTCGGAGCGCCGGCTTTGAACCGGCCCGCTTCGTGATACCTCATGGAGAAGCTTCCAAGGATCCGGAGAACCTGATCCGGATCATCCGCTTCCTGGCAAAGGAAAAACTGACCCGGGGCGATGCGGTATTCGCGTTGGGAGGCGGTGTCGTAGGCGACATCGCAGGCCTTTCGGCCTCCCTGTTCCTTCGTGGGATCCGGCTGATCCAGATCCCTACGACGCTCCTGTCCATGGTGGACTCCTCCGTAGGAGGCAAGACCGCTGTGGATTTGCCGGAGGGGAAGAACCTGCTGGGGTCCTTCTACCAGCCCTTCCGGGTGATCATCGATCCGGATGTCCTGTCGACGCTGCCGGAGGAGTTCTTCGCCGACGGCTGTGCGGAAGTCATCAAATACGGACAGATCTGCCGGAAAGAGATCTTCCGGTGGATGGAAGACCCACGAGCCCACCTGGAACAGCTGATCGCGGAATGCGTGAAGATCAAACGGGACATCGTGGAACGAGACGAAAAAGATACGGGAGAACGGCAGTTGCTGAACTTTGGCCACACCTTCGGCCACGGCATCGAAAAATGCAGCGGTTTTCGCCTCTCCCACGGAAAGGCCGTAGCCATCGGGATGGTCCTGATGGCCCGGGGCTCCGTAAAAATGGGTACCAGCACACCTGAAAGTCTGCAGGTCCTGACCCGGACCATCCAAAAAGCCGGCCTTCCCACCTCTACGGACTTCACCGCCGAGGAGATCTTTGAAGCGGTGCTGTCGGATAAAAAGCGTTCCGGCGGCTCCATCACTTTGGTGATCCCGGACGAAGTCGGCCATTGCCGTCTGGAAAAGATGGAAATCAGTAAAGCAGAAGAATACCTGATCCGGGGACTGGATCAGGCTCAGGAATAAATATGGATATCACGATACGACCCGCAAAATTAGGGGGAAGCCTGTCCGCCATCCCCTCCAAATCTCACGTTCACCGGCTGCTGATCTGCGCCGCCCTGTCCAACGAGGAGACCCGGGTGCTCTGCCCTGCCTCTTCCCGGGATATCGACGCTACGGTCCGGTGTCTGGAAGCCCTCGGTGCCCGGATCACCTATGACGGAGGATCGTTTTCCGTCCTTCCGGGAGGACCTCCTTCGGACGAAGGGGTCCTGGACTGCGGAGAAAGCGGCTCCACCTATCGATTCCTCTTCCCGGTGGCGGGAGCTCTGGGGATCGAAGCGGTCTTTCGCCTGCACGGAAGACTGCCCCTGCGCCCCATGGATGCGCTCTTCGAAACGTTGGAGAGCCGGGGCATCGCGATCACCGGAAAAGGCAGCGCTTCGGTCCGCTCCAAGGGCCGGCTCCAAAGCGGGGTCTTCACGATCCCCGGGGACATCTCTTCCCAGTTCATCAGCGGATTGCTCTTTGCTCTTCCGCTTTTGGAGGGAGACAGCGAGATCCGGATCACCGGAAAGGTCGAATCCGGAAAATACATCGACATCACCCTGGAGGCCCTGAAGGACTTCGGGATCCGGGCAGACCGAATAGAAAACCGGATCTTTGTGCCCGGCGGTCAAAGATACCATTCTCCCGGTCAAGTCCAGGGGGAAGGCGACTGGTCCAACGCCGCCTTCTGGCTCTGCGGAGCCATGACCTCCGGCAAACCGGTCACCATCACCGGCCTCTCCCCCGATTCACCCCAGGGAGATAAAGCCATTTGTAGCATCCTTCGGCAAATGGGGGCTGAGATCCAATGGGAGAAAGACGCCCTGACTATCACCCCCGGTGAACTCCACGGGGTCGACGTTGACGTGACGGACATCCCGGACCTGGTCCCGGCTCTGGCTGCTGCAGCCTGCGCCGCCGAGGGGATCACGAAGATCCTGGGGGCCGGGAGGCTGCGGATCAAGGAAAGCGACCGGCTGGAGTCCGTGACCCGGGTACTTCGGACGCTGGGCGCCAATATCACGGAAGGGGAGGACTTTCTGATCATCAAGGGAGGGAGACCTCTTGCCGGCGGCTGTGTGGACTCCTGGGGAGACCACCGGATCGCCATGATGGCCGCCATCACCGCACCCCTGTGCACCGGCTCCGTGAAGATCACCGGAGTAGAAGCAGTGAACAAATCCTATCCGGGGTTTTTTGAGGATTTACAAGTCTTGAGGCAAGAGACATAAGTCTTGAGGCTAAAGGATACAGACAGGAGATGAAGAGCCAAACGGCTCCCAGCTCAAGAGGAGGATTATCATGAGTTCAACCTACGGTCAAAATATACGATTTACGATTTTTGGGCAGTCCCACTCTCCCGCCATCGGGGTCACAGCGGAAGGTCTTCCCTATGGCTTCAAGCCTGACCTGGATCAGCTCCAGCGTTTTCTGGACCGGCGGGCTCCGGGAGGAAGCGATCTGACCACGCCCCGGCAGGAAGCCGACAGATTCACAGTCCTCTCCGGGCTGAAGGACGGGGCCTTCTGCGGCGCACCCTTTGCGGCTCAGATCGAAAACACCGACACAAGGTCCAAGGACTATTCGCAATTGAAGGAAACGCCCCGGCCCAGCCACGCCGACTACACCGCCGAGATCAAATACAAAGGTTTCCAGGACTTTGCCGGCGGCGGACATTTTTCCGGCCGGCTGACAGCCCCTCTTTGCCTCATCGGAGGGATCTGCATCCAGATCTTAGAAGCAGAAGGGATCCGGATCGGTTCCCACATCCTTCAGATCGGCGACATCCGGGACGAAGCCTTCGACCCCTGCTTCCCTCCCACCTACCGGTTCAGGGAGCTCCAGGAAATGACGCTGCCGGTGATGGACCTTTTGGCCGGCGTCCAGATGTCGGAAGCCATCCGCACCGCCCGGGATGAAGGGGATTCTCTGGGCGGCATCGTCGAATGCTGTGCCTTCGGGGTGCCCGCCGGGCTGGGAGATCCCATGTTCGACGGGATGGAAAACCGGATCGCTTCCATCGTTTTCGGGATCCCGGCGGTCAAGGGAATCGAATTCGGTGCCGGATTCGATGCGGCGAAGATGAAGGGCAGCGAACACAATGATGATTTCACCATCCGAAACGAGAAGATCGTTACCGAGACCAATAACCACGGCGGGATCCTGGGAGGGATCACCTCCGGGATGCCGTTGATCTTCCGGACCGCCATCAAGCCTACTCCCTCCATTTTCAAAAAACAGCAAAGCGTCAGCCTGTCGAAGATGGAGCCGGCGCCCCTGCAGATCCAGGGCCGCCACGACCCCTGCATCGTTCCCCGGGCCCTGCCCTGTATCGAAGCCGCAGCCGCCATCGCGATCTACGATGCGTTATTGGAAAGTAAAAAGTATTGAGCTTGAAGCAGGGAGCCAAAAGGTTTAAGCATATGCTTCTGGCTGCTCGCTCCCAGCTCCCAGCTAATAAACAAGGAGAATGTATGGATTTACTGGATTACCGAAACGAGATCGATGAGATCGATCGGAAGATGGTGGAACTGTTCACCAGACGAATGGACATCGCGGCGGATATCGGCCGCTACAAACAGGAAAAGAACCTGCCGGTCTACGACCCCCAGCGGGAACGGCAAAAGCTGGGGGCCCTGACAGAAATGACCCGGGAGGACCTGAGCGCCTCCGTGGAGGGACTGTACTCCACGATCTTTGAGCTGAGCCGGGCCTATCAGCGGATGCTGAGCCCCAAGGCCACGGCACTGCGGGAAGAGATCGAGGCGGCTATCGAAAACACCCCGAACCTGTTCCCCGAACGGGCCCTTGCCGCCTGTCAGGGTGTGGAAGGCGCCTATTCCCAGCAGGCCTGCGAAAAGATCTTCAAACGGCCTCAGATCATGTATTTCGATTCCTTTGAAGGGGTCTTCTCCGCCATCGACAACGGCCTGTGCCCCTATGGAGTCCTTCCGCTGGAAAACAGCACCGCCGGATCCGTGAACCACATCTACGATCTGATGATGGAATATCACTTCCACATCGTCCGCAGCACACGGATCAAGGTGGACCACAGTCTGCTGGTGAGACCCGGAGTCAAAAAAGAGGACATTCGGGAGATCTTCTCCCACGAACAGGCCCTGTCCCAGTGTTCGGAATTCTTAAGTGAAATGAAGGACGTGAAGATCACCCCCTGCGCCAACACCGCGGCCGCAGCCAAGATGATCTTCGAATCCGGCCGGACCGATGCGGCAGCCATCTCCTCCCGGAGTTGTGCGGAGCTCTATGGTCTGCAGTGCCTCCAGGATTCCATCCAGAACCAGGGCAGCAACTACACCCGGTTCATCTGCATCAGCAAGGATCTGGAGATCTACCCGGGTTCCGACACCACCAGCGTGATGATGACCCTGCCCCACAAACCGGGGGCCCTGTACCGGACCCTGGCCCGGTTCAATGCGCTGGGGATCAATATCCAGAAGCTGGAGAGCCGGCCCCTGCCGGGCAGCGATTTCGAATTCATGTTCTACTTTGATTTCGAAGCTTCCATCTACTCCCCGGAATTCCTGGAATTCTTCGAGGACGTAGAAGGCATCGCCACCCGTTTCCAGTACCTGGGCAGCTACCTGGAAAGCAGATAGGAGGTAGCAATGGAAAAGAAATACGGACTGCTTGGAGAAAAACTGGGTCACAGCTTTTCTCCCCGGATCCACAGCCTGCTGTTCGGCTACCCCTATGAACTGGTGGAAGTTCCCCGGGACAGACTGGCAGCGTTTTTTGAGACCACGGATCTGTCGGGCTTCAACGTGACCATCCCTTATAAAAAAGAGGTGATCCCCTTCTGCCGGGAGATCTCCCCTCAGGCCGAAGCCATCGGCAGCGTCAATACGGTGGTCCGGCGGGAAGACGGTTCCTGGTACGGGGACAATACCGACTATTTCGGATTCGTTTACATGGCAAAACAGAGCGGTGTGGAGCTGTCCGATAAAAAATCTCTTGTCCTGGGGTCCGGCGGCGCCTCGCTGACTGTACAGACGGCACTGAAAGACCTGGGAGCGAAGGTCACCGTGATCTCCCGAAAGGGACCGGACAACTATGAAAACCTTACCCGGCACGAAGACGCCGCAGTGATCGTCAACACCACCCCTTTGGGAATGTACCCGAACAACGGCGAATCTGCTGTCGATCTGAAGCACTTCCCCAAGGCGGAACTGGTGCTGGACCTGATCTACAACCCCGCCCGGACGGCCCTTCTGCTGCAGGCCGAGCGATTAGGGATCCCGGCCTTCGGCGGATTATCCATGCTGGTGGCCCAGGCAAAAAAAGCCGGCGAGATCTTCACCGGCACTGCGGTTTCGGACGAAAGAATGGAAACGGTTCTGAAGCAGATCTCCTCCGAAACCCTGAACATCGCTCTGATCGGCATGCCCGGCTGCGGGAAATCCACCATCGGGCAACTGCTGGCGGAAAAGACCGGCAGACCCTTCGTGGACCTGGATGAAGAGATCCAGAAAGCGGCCGGAAGGCCCATCCCGGAGATCTTCGCCGCAGAGGGAGAAGGCTCCTTTCGTAAGCTGGAGACCCGGGTGCTGCAGGAATACTCGAAACAGAGCGGACTTATCATTGCCACCGGTGGAGGCATTGTGACCACTCCGGCCAATCACGATCTGCTGAAACAGAACAGCCGGATCATCTTCCTGAAGCGGGACCTGGAACGACTGCCTACCGAAGGCCGTCCCCTTTCCCAGAGCAACCGCCTGGAAGATCTTCTGGCCCAAAGGCTCCCCCTTTATGAAAGCTGGAGCGACAGAGCCATAGAGAATGACACCGATCCGAAGGAGACCCTTCATCAGATCCTGTCCGTTATATAAATCAAAAACCGTAAAGGAGTTTCGGGATGAATGAAACGAAAGACCCCCGGGTGATCGGCCAGATCGTCGCCCGGCAGAGAGAATACTATTTCAGCGGAGCCACCCGCTCCCTGGATTTCCGTCGAGAGGCGCTGAGGAAACTCTATGACGCCGTTCGGAAAAATGAGACAAGAATCGCTAAAGCTATGCAGGCAGACCTTCACAAGCACCCGTTGGAGACCTACATGTGTGAGACCGGGATCGTCCTGGACGAGATCCGCTTCCACCTGCGGCACCTGAAACGCTGGATGAAAGAACGAAGCGTGCCCACACCCCTGGCCCAGTTCCCATCCCGGAGCTTCATCTCACCGGAACCCTACGGAGTCGCCCTGATCATGACGCCTTGGAATTACCCGATCCAGCTCTGCCTGGATCCGCTGATCGGTGCCATCTCCGGCGGCAACTGCGCAGTGGTGAAACCCTCCGCCTATGCCCCGGCCACCAGCCGGGTGATCGCGGAGATTCTCTCCGAGACCTTCCCTCCGGAATACATCGCCGTGGTGGAAGGCGGCCGGCAGGAGAACACCGCCCTGCTGGAACAGGAATTCGACTACATCTTCTTTACCGGCTCGGTGGAAGTCGGGAAAACCGTCATGCGGGCCGCGGCCAAACACCTGACGCCGGTGACTCTGGAACTGGGCGGCAAGAGCCCGGTCATCATCGACCCCAGCGCGAACCTGAAGGTGGCCGCCCGGCGGATCGCCTTCGGCAAGGTCCTAAACGCCGGCCAGACCTGCGTGGAACCGGATTACCTGCTGATCGAACGCTCCCTTCAGGAACCCTTCCTGAAGGCATATAGAGAGGCTTTGGATACCCTCTTCCCGGGCGGGGACTACTCGGATATGGTGCATATCATTTCCGAAAAACATTATCGCAGAAAGAAAGAGCTCCTGGAGGGACAGACCGCTGCCATCGGCGGCGGATACGACGACGAGACCCGCTTCATCGAGCCTACGGTGCTGGTGGATGTGGACCCGGATTCCCCCATCATGCAGGAAGAGATCTTCGCCCCCATCCTGCCGGTGATCCCCTGGGATACATTAGAGGAGGCCATCGACTTCGTCCGGGCCCGGCCGAAACCCCTGGCCCTTTACCTCTTCACGGAGAACCCCCTGTCGGTGCAGAAAGTGTTGGACAACTGTTCCTTTGGCGGTGGGTGCATCAACGACACCATCATCCACCTGGCCACCTCCCACATGGGCTTCGGCGGCGTGGGTCAGTCCGGCATGGGCCAGTACCACGGAAAGAAGAGCTTCGACACCTTCACCCATTATCGGAGCATCCTCCAAAAGTCCACGAAGATCGACCTGCCCATGCGCTACTTCCCCTACACGGAGAAGAAAGAAAAAATGATCAAAATGTTTCTGAAATAGGGCCAAAACAGGCTGCCGCATCAAGCGACAGCCTGTTTTCATTACCATATCGATCGGGATCTTGATCCTATTGGATCATCGCATCCATCATATCTTCCATTGCGGTGGATAAGGATTCATCATCCACTTCGATGGTCCCATCATCATTCTTGTTGATCAGGATCTCCGCTGTGATCGGATCGGCGTTCGCCGGATTTTCCAGATCCGCATTGAGTTTCTCTACCATCTTATCCAGGACATACTTCATCAGTTCACCCTGTGCTTCGCCTTCCGACATGGCCTGGAGCTTGCTCATATTGGCCTGAGCATATTCCATTGCCACGCCTTCCACATCCATATCATCCACCTGATAGAGCTTCACCGGAGTGAAGGTTACGCTGCCGGTGAATCCGTTCTCCGATTCCGTGACACTGTCGATGGTATAGGTCACTTTCTTCAGACCGTTATTGGTGTAATCCAATAAGTTCTGTGCCAGACCGTTCAGATAGTCTTCGGAGATCTGGATGTCCCCCAGATCCAGCGATTCCAAGAAGGAATCCACAAATCCCTCTTCGAAGGTCTCTTCCCGCATCTGCATGGCTTCTTCCCGGGTCATATCCGAGAATTCATAGCTTTC
>CADBSL010000084.1 GCA_902797345.1 uncultured Eubacteriales bacterium | reverse complement strand
TGCTTACTATTATAACCTGAAAAACCCTGGTTTTCAATAGTCACCTGCACCGTTTCTATACTATCATCCGGGTATGATTCCGCTTGAAATCCCTGCCCATTAGGATTATAATCTTGTAGATAATCTGAGTGTATAGGAAGGAATCAACTCTCTATGATATTTACAGGAACGTTGGTCAACGGGATCGCCATCGCGGCATGTGCGGTGCTGGGGACCTTTATCATCAAAAACATACCGGAGCGCTTCAACGAGATCATCATGAAGGCCGTAGCCCTGTCGGTGATCTTCATCGGGATCTCCGGGGCACTGGAAAACGAGAACATCATCCTGTTGATCATCAGCATGGTGATCGGCAGCATCGTCGGCGAAGCCATCGACATCGACGGAAAGATGACCCGGCTGGGGAAATTCGCAGAAAAGAAGCTGGGCTTCGGTGAAGGGAACTTCTCCAAGGCCTTCGTGACCTCCTCGATCCTCTACTGCACCGGGGCCATGGCCATCATCGGCGCCATGAATTCCGGGATACAGCTGGATCACTCTACCCTTTTCGCCAAATCTATCATCGACGGGGTGGTGGCTGTGATCTTTGCCGGCACCATGGGCATCGGCGTAGCATTTTCCGCGATCCCTACCATGATCTACGAAGGCTTCATCTCTTTCGTGGCTCACTTCGCCGGAGACTTTATGTCTCAGGAGATGATCCGGGAGGTGGGAGCTGCCGGGAGCCTGATCATTGCCGCCATCGGCATCAACTTCCTGGAGATCAAAGGCATGAAAACCATCAAGGTGGCCAATATGATCCCCGCTGCCTTCGTACCCTGCGTCTATTACCCCATCATGGGTTTATTCCAATAAGGAACTCCTTTATCAAATAAAAAAGACCCGTCAGGGTCTTTTTTTGATGTCAGATCAGCCGGATGAGGACCATGTAAAAAGCAGTCCCCACCAGGATGGACAGAAACATATTCCGCTTCCATACATGTACCGCCCCTGTGAGGAGGATCCCCAGCAATTCCGGGATCCCGTGGGTGCCCGACAGGAAGCTGACATTCTTCAGGCAGTAGATCACCAGCATGGCAAAGACCGCCGAGGGCAGGGCCTTGCCCAAATACCGGATGTATTTCGGAGTGGGTTTCTTCGATGAAAACACCAGGAAAGGCAATGCCCGGGTCGTGACTGTCCCGAGAGCCGCGGTGCCGATCGTAATGATCTGCTGGATCAGTGTCATACCGCCGCCTCCTTTCCCTCCCGGGGCGGCTCGATCTCATCGTCGGGGCCGCCGGAAGGATCGCCGATGAATTTCTGAAGCAGGGTCAAAAGTGCCAGGATGCAGGCCATAGTGGGGATCAGGAAGGAATCCGGTCCGAAGATGCACAGACACACCGCCGCCGAAATCAGCCCGGCATATGCATTCAGATGCTTCTTTTCCTTTAGATACTGCTCCAGGAAGATCACCACGAACATGGAGGTCATCACGAACTCCACGCCGGTAGTGTCAAAGGGCAGGACGGAACCGATAAACCCGCCCAGGGTCGCCCCGGTGACCCAGTACATCTGATCCAAAAGGGTCACGAAAAAGTAAAACCATCCCCGGTCCACCCCTTCCGGGATCTTCGCGGTGAAGTTGATGGAAAAGGTCTCGTCGCAAAGTCCGAAGACCAGATAGGGCTTCTTCCACCCCATTCCTTTATAGTGATCCAGCATGGATATGCCGTAAAACAGGTGCCGGGCCTGGACCAACAGCGCCACGATCAGCATCTGCACCGGCGCAAAGGGTGCCAGCAGCATGGGCACCACGATGAATTCCAGAGAACCCCCGAAGATCAGCAGCGCCATGAAAAAGGGGTATAAGACCCCAAATCCCATCACATTCATATAGATCCCGTAGGCCAGTCCGATGAACCAGAATCCCGCAAAAATCGGGATCGTATAGGGAAACGCTGCCTTCAGGGCAGGCAGGATGATATTTCTCCGTTCTTCCGCCAATTTTCTTCTCCTTCGACACTTCTATACTCTCATTGACACTTCTATACTCTCATTTTTCCTATTCTACTTCATTTCCGGTGGCAAATCAATTCCC
This sequence comes from uncultured Eubacteriales bacterium, assembly GCA_902797345.1. Classification (GTDB taxonomy): domain Bacteria; phylum Bacillota; class Clostridia; order Peptostreptococcales; family Anaerovoracaceae; genus RUG14258. Next base: position 573 of record CADBSL010000084.1, on the reverse strand, counting down.
TCCACCAGCCCGATCCCCGCAACAACCGGAAATGGGGATGGGGATCTTAAGGCGTGAATCGTTCCGGCAAAAGCAAAAGAAGAGCGTTCCACTCCGCTGTGAAACGCTCTTCTATATTGTCCAAACAGGCTCTCTACTGCGCAATCATGATGTCGATATCACCGGTCTGAGTGGTGATCTCACACCGGCCCCCCGTTAGGGACTTCGGCACATTCACTTCCCCGGTGTCGGTCTCCGTCAGGAAAACCTTTTCGGTAAGGATCGTCCCCTTCACATCGCCGGTATCGGTAGTAATGTAGATCTCCGCTCCATCGCATTCCTTCAACCGGACGTCTCCCGTCTGAGAGGTCACATCGAGGGTCCCGGAAGCGATCACGTTTTCCAGGAGGATCTCTCCCGTATCGCTTTCCGCCGTAAAGTTCCCGCAGGAAACACCCACTGCTTTCACGGTCCCGGTGTCCGTCTTAAACTGCGCCTGACCGGTGACACCGGCCTGAAAGTCCACATCTCCCGTATCGGATCCGATCTGCACACGGTCAAAGGTGAAGATCTTCGGCACCCGGATGTCTCCCG
>CADBSL010000083.1 GCA_902797345.1 uncultured Eubacteriales bacterium | reverse complement strand
TATTCAGTCTGATTCTATGCATTTAATTCTTTTATGTTATAATAAGGAAAAGTGATAGCTTATATGCTATGCACACATATTGTCCCAAAAATACATTTTATAAGAGAAAGGAGACTGAATATGTCAGAAATGATGAAAGGCTTTGCGATGCTGAAAATCGGCGAAGTAGGCTGGATCGAAAAGGAAATCCCAGAATGCGGACCGCTGGATGCGATCGTTCGCCCGTTAGCTATCGCGATCTGTACTTCCGATATCCACACGGTATACGAAGGTGCGATCGGTGACCGCCACAACATGATCTTAGGCCATGAAGGCTGTGCTGAAGTTGTTAAGGTAGGTTCCCTGGTCAAAGACTTCAAACCGGGTGACAGAGTATTAGTACCTGCGATCACCCCGGATTGGAACTCCCTGGAAGCTCAGGCCGGTTACTCCATGCACTCCGGCGGAATGCTGGCAGGCTGGAAGTTCTCGAACTTCAAAGACGGTGTATTCTCCGAATACTTCCATGTAAACGATGCTGACGGCAACCTTGCTCTGATCCCGGATGGGATGAGCGTTGAAGAAGCCTGCATCCTGTCCGACATGGTTCCGACCGGTTTCCATGCGGTAGAACTGGCAGATGTTCAGTTTGGTGATACAGTTCTTTGTATCGGTATCGGCGCAGTAGGTCTGATGTCCGTAGCCGGTGCAAACCTCAGAGGTGCTTCCCGCATCATCTGCGTCGGCACCCGTCCGGTCTGCGTTGAAGCTGCTAAGGGCTATGGCGCAACCGATTTCATCAGCTATAAAGATGGCAGCATCGAAGAACAGGTTATGGAAATGACCAAGGGCAAAGGCGTTGACCGTGTCTGCATCGCAGGCGGTACCGTTCAAACCTTCGAATCCGCTATCAAGTCCCTGAAACCAGGCGGCAAAGTTGGTTCCGTTAACTACCTGGGCGCTGGCGAATACGTCACCATCCCGAGAGTTGAATGGGGCTGCGGCATGGGCCACAAACAGATCATGAGCGGTCTGATGCCCGGCGGACGTCTTCGTATGGAAAAACTGAGCTCCCTCGTTGCATCCGGCAGACTGGATGTACGTCCGGAATGTACCCACGTATTCCACGGTTGGGAACACACCGAAGAAGCTCTGCTCCTGATGAAGGATAAGCCAAAGGATCTGATCAAGCCGATCGTAGTTATCGACTAATCCAATCCATTTCGTACAATCCGGAAGCTGCTGCAATCCTGCAGCAGCTTCTGTTTCGTTTAAGGGAACCGAAGGAGGCACAACATGAAGATTTTGATCATATCCGGATTCTTAGGAGCCGGCAAGACGACATTCATCCAGGAGCTGATCCGCCGCACCGGCGAACAATTCGCCGTACTGGAAAATGAATACGGACAGACCGATGTGGATACCCAGATCCTCAGCAGTCAGGACTCTTCCAACGTGTGGGATCTGACGGAAGGGTGCGTCTGCTGCACGAAGAGCAATGATATGATCGGGTCCGTGATGACCATCGAAAACGTGGTGTCTCCGGAATACCTCATCGTCGAGCCCTCCGGCATCGGCAAGCTCAGCAACGTCCTTCGGACTCTCCAGAAGATCGAATACGACCGGATCACTCTGCTGAAGCCCATCACCATCATCGACGGCAACAGCTTCCTGCATGACCGGCTGGAGTTCAAAGACATCTACGAAGACCAGATCGCTTCTTCCGGCACGGTGATGGTCTCCAAACCGGATCACCCGGATCCGGACCTGCTCCTTGAGATCGAGGAATTCGTCCGGAAGCTGAATCCCGAAGCGGACTTCCTGGCCACCCACTACACCGGCCAGGACCGGGAGTGGTTCCGGGATCTGCTCCGTCAGGCCTATTCCGGCGGACCCATCGCCATTTCCACGGACGAGGCGCCGGACCTGGAGACTCTGCCCCTCCACGACTGCCGGGAGATCTCCCCGGCGGAGATGATGGTGGTCCTGCAGCGGGCCCTCTTCGGCCGATACGGAGAGGTGGTCCGGGCCAAGGGGATCCTCCCCTACCCCGGCGGGTGGATGCGGTTCGACATCGCCGGCGGCCAGGCCTCTGTGACAGGACTGGACGGACTGGAGGAAGACCTCGGCGCCGACCCCGGAGACCGGAAGGCCTCCTGTGTGTGGATCGGCCGGGGGCTGGACCGGTTCGCTCTCATGCAGATCCTGAGTCCCGAAGCGCTGACCCTTCGAAGAGGGACCTCTTCCCC
>CADBSL010000082.1 GCA_902797345.1 uncultured Eubacteriales bacterium | reverse complement strand
GTGCATCGGCACCGGTACGATGATATCATAAGAATCCACCGGAGGCAATACCGGTTCCATGATCGCCGCGATATTTGCCGCCAGGTATCCCTTTCCTCCGTATTTCAATCCATAGATGATTTTCCGGACATTCCCCTCGTAAATCGTCGCTGCGACACCCCGGTCGTACACCGGTTCCCGGGACGCACATCCTTCACAGAATCCCGGCCCCGGTTTGAAGGTAAACCGGCCGCATCTCCGGCACACCGGCGGCTGCCGGTACAGGATCTCCTTTTTACATTCTTCGCAAAGGCTCATGGGATCTCCGCCTTTGATCGGAGCCCCGCAGGAAATACAGTAAATATCCTTCGGGAACACCATATCCATCAGAAATGTCCCTATCTTCAATCTCATTTCCCCTCTCCGTCAGCTACGCTGACACCTCTCCCCAAAGGGGAGAGGCAAGTATCTTCTCTCCCGGCACCCCATTGTCATCCTGAGGCCAAAGGCCGAAGGATCTTTCTCCAGACTTAAGACTTAAGACTCAAATCTCAAAATCCAAAAACACCCTCAACCGGCTTTTCAGGCCGGAATTTCGCTGGGTGATCCGGTTGTTGTCCACCATCTGGTTCATGACGGAGGGATCTCCCACCAGGGTCACCTGCTGCTTTGCCCGGGTCACGGCTGTATACAGGAGATTCCGAGTGGCCATCACCGGCGGGATCCAGGTCATGGGCATCACCACCACCGGGTACTCGCTGCCCTGGCTTTTGTGGACCGTCACCGCATAAGCCAATTCCAGTTCATCGAACCGGGTCCCGTCGTAGACCGCCGCCCGGTTCTCGTCAAAGATCACGGTGATCTCGTTCATCTCCGGATCGATCCGGTGGATGAATCCGATGTCTCCGTTGAAGATCCCTTCTCCTTCCGAAAAATCGTCGATCCGCCGCCAGGCGATATCGTAGTTGTTCCGGATCTGCATCACCTTGTCCCCTTCCCGGAACAGACGGCTGCCCAGCTGCTTCTCCGCCAGGTCTTCCCGGGGCGGGTTCAGCGCCTCCTGCAGGGCCTGATTCAAGTGGATCGTCCCGGTCATCCCCTTTTTCACCGGGGAGATCACCTGGATATCCCGAACCGGGTCCAGTCCTTCATAATAGGCCGGCAGCCGGGTCCTGCACAATTCCAGGATCGTCTCCAGGATCCGCTGGTCCCCGCCTTTTTTCAGGAAGAAGAAATCCTTGTCTTTTTCATTGTAATAGGGGTATTCCCCCTTGTTGATCCGGTGGGCGTTCACCACGATCAGGCTCTCCTGCGCCTGTCGGAAGATCCGGTCCAGCTGGACGGTGTGGACGATCTCGCTGTCGATGATGTCCCGAAGCACGTTCCCCGCGCCCACGGGTGGGAGCTGGTCCGCATCGCCCACCAGAATCAGCCGGGAACCCGGTTTCATTGCCCGAAGCAGGGCCTGCATGAGCAGGATATCGATCATGGAGGCTTCGTCTACGATCACCACGTCCGCATCCAGAGGCGACTCTTCATTGCGGGCAAAGTACATGCCCTCATCCCCTTCCCCCAGGCTGGAGTATTCCAGCAGCCGGTGGATGGTCTTCGCTTCAAACCCGGAAGTCTCTGTGATCCGTTTCGCCGCCCGGCCGGTAGGAGCCGCCACAGCGATCTCGAATTCCCCTGCGGCAAACATCCGGACGATGGTCCCCATGATGGTGGTCTTCCCGGTGCCGGGCCCGCCGGTGATCACACAGACGCCGTTGTTGGCCGCGCTCTCCACCGCCCGGATCTGCTGTTCTTCCAACCGGATCCCCATCTGGCTCTCCGCCCGGAGGATCAACCCCTCCACATCCGCAAACAGGGGCCGGTGCTCCTCTCCGATCAACCGGATCAGATCCGAGCAAACCCGGGTCTCTGCCTCATAATAGCTCATCAGGAACACGCACACCCGACCGTCCAGCCGTTCGATCCGCACCTCTTCTTCAATGGCCATGGGCTGCAGCACGTCTTCCACTTCCTCGGAGCTCAGTTCCAAAAGGCCCGCGGTCTTTTGGGTCAGCTCCTCCAGGGTCAGATAGGTGTGGCCGTTGCCCGCTTCCAGCATCAGGACATATTTCACGCAGGCCCGGATCCGTTCCCGGGAATCCCGGCCGACCCCCAGTTTTTCCGCCAGGTTGTCCGCCGTCCGAAAGCCGATTCCCCAGATCTCGTCCGCCAGCCGGTAGGGATTCTCCCGGATCAGGCTCACGGCCTGGTCGCCATACCGCCGAAAGATCCGTCCCGCATAGGACGTGGAGATCCCGTTTTCCTGCAGGAACATGATGATGGCGCTGAGTTCGATATGCTTCCCGAAGCTCTCCCGGATGGCTTCCAGCTTCTTTTCGCCGATGCCCTCCACCTCCAGGAGCCGCCGGGGGTCTTTCTCCATTATGGTCAGGGTCTCTTTCCCAAATCGGGCCACGATGAGCTCCGCCGTTTTCCGGCCGATCCCCCGGACTGCACCGGAGGACAAAAAAGCGATGATGCCGGATTCAGTCTCCGGCACCACTTCCTTATAGCTGTCGAAACGGAACTGGATGCCGTACTTCGGATGGATCATATCCTCGCCAAAAAACACATAGGTGCTGCCCTCCCGGGCCATTGGCAGATTCCCGGTGACGATGCCTTCTTCGCCGGATTCATCCGACACCGCCGCCACCAGGTAGCCGTTTTCTTCGTTATAGAATATGATATCCTCGATACAGCCTTTCCGTTCCGTCATTGATTATTCTTCCTCAAAACTCGCTTTGTACATTTTTCGATTGTCCATGGACCAGATCTTGTCCGAGAATTCTCCTGGAGCCACGCCTTCCAGGCCCTTTTCGATGTCGTACATCCGGGCATCCATCAGGTCCAGGAAATGGAGCATCTCCGCCTCTGCGAACATGGGCTTCTTCGGGCTCCCGAACTCCGGTTCGAAGTGGTGGGACAGGATCATGTGCTCCACCATCACCCGTTTCTCATCCGGGATCCCCAGGGCCCGGCATTTCGCGTCGATGATTTTGATGCCCTGGACGATGTGTCCCAGCATCTGTCCTTCAAAGGTATAGCTTTCCGCCAGCCCCAATTCATCCGAGTCGATCTCCTCCAGCTTGGCGATGTCGTGGAGGATCACCCCGCAAAACAGCACATCCGGATCCAGCACCGGATAGATCCTGCAGACCGCCTTCGCCGTCTCCAGCATCCGGTACACATGATACAGGAGCCCGCCTTTGATGGCATGGTGGTTCCGGGAGGCCGCCGGGAAATACTCCAGCTTCTCCTTGTTTTCCTCCAGCAGCGCCACCGTCAGGGTCCGAAAATCCGGGTCCGAGATCTTTCCCGCCGTTTCCGAGATCCGGGCATACATTTCCTTCCCCTCCATGGGAGCCGTCTTCACCAGCATGCTCAGATCCACCGGATCCTCCGGCGTCGCCCGGCGCATCCGCATGATCTTGACCTGCCGCTGGCCGTTCCAGTCGGTGATGACCCCACGGATCTTCACCACTTCCCGGCTGTGGATTCCCTTGGCTTCCTGCATCTCAGGGCGGGTCAGGTCCCACACCTTCGCGATCATATCTCCGGATCTGTCCATGATCACCAGGTCCAGGTACTCCCCGCCCTTGTTCGAGGTCCGGAGCACATTGGACTTCAGCAGGAAAAACCCTTCGATCTTATCGTCCTTTTTATATTCGATCAGTTGTTTCTGCATGATTCTCTCCTGTTCTTTTCGTTGTCGATTGTATTATATCATATTTAGCTTGAAGCGGGAAGCAGGAAGCGAGAAGCTAAGAGCGGGGGTTTTAGGGATGCAAAAGCAAGTTCTATCACAACGATCCGGTCCGTAACAAGAGCCCGGTTTCGAAGGAGAATCGATTGCCCGACCGGTGGCTCAACAATGTCCCTATGATGCTTCTTCGCAGGTCCCGACGAAAAAGGATGCCCGCAGGCATCCTTTCGTTTACAGATCCACTTCGTCCAGGAGTTCTTTCAGGCGCCGGGCTTCTTCCTTTGTCAATGTCAGCCCCTTGGACATTTTCTCCCGGCCCGAAGACCAGTCCCGAAGATCGTACTTCGGCGCCCGGTCATTCCAACTCACCAGGTTCAGTTCCTTCCGCCATCCTTTATCATTCTCCGAAATCACTCCGATCTCCCGGACGATCTCATATCTCACGTCAGCCATATACCCTCCTTCGGTCATTCATTATAGTTTTTCCATAATGTACCATGATTTGGGCGGCCTTGCAAGACCAAACATCGTTTATTGCACTTTTTCCCTGTTTTCCGACAGATTCGGTCTTAAAAACTGATCCTCGTCTTCCCCAGTCCCGTCGCATACTTGTATTCATACACGGCGATATCATAATCCGCGATGCTCTTCATCAGCAGCTGATTGGTCTGGTACACCGTCAACTGGGCAGACTGTACATCCGCCAGGGTGTTCATCCCTACGCCGTACATCACCTTTGCCACCCGGTAGCTCTCCTTCACCAGCGTCAGCTTTTCCTGAGCATCCTGGATGGTCTGATACTTTTTCGTCAGGTCGATGTAGTCGTTGCGGATCTCGATCTCCAGGGTCTTGGGCATATTATTCAGCTGCAGCTCCATCTGCTTCAGCTGGTTCTCCTGGGTCAGGTATGCCGTGGACTTCTTCCCGGCATTCAGGTATTTCATCGCCACCGAGGCCAGCTCGTAGGCGTACTGGATCTGAGCGTTGTCCAGCCGGTTCGCCACCGCCGAGGAAATAGCTTCTTCCAGGGTCATTTCCGGGAAAGGCAGCGCCGTCAGGCCATCGGTCAACGCCACGTTGTCCGTGACGCTGTAGCCCAGAAGCAGATTGAAGTTCATCTTCGCGTTCTCCAGAGCCGCCTTGGCGTCCTTCACGCTTTGCTGGGCGGCAGTGACCTGGTTCTCCTGGTTGGTGACTTCGATGGCCGGAGCCATCCCCACCTTATTCTTCGACTGGACCACCTTCAGATTCTCCTGCTGCACCGCCAGATTGTCCTCTGACACCCGCAGGTTCTCCTGGGCCTGCAACACCCCGTAATACAGGGTAACGGTCTGGTACTCGATATTGTTCAGTTCCGCCTGATAATTGTTTTCGATGTTGTCGTTGGCGAATTTCTTCTGCAGCTTGGCGATCTCGTAATTCCCTTTGGTGATCCCCTGCTGGTTCATGGCCATGGCGGTCTCGATGTCCACCACCTTGAGCAGTTCCAGCCCGTCCTTCAGGGTCTTCACATTGTCCGCATACCCCTTGGCCGTGGCTTCGTCCGCCTTTTTGTTCAGGGCCGCCATCTCCGCCAGATAGCCCTGGTGCTGCATGATATCCACCGCCTGTGCAACGGACAGGGAGGTGGGCAGGCCGTCGATCCACTGATAACTGCCGTCATCGTAGGAGTGGCTGTCGGATGCCGGCAGGGCTTCCTTCCCCCGCTCCTTCAGCTTCGCCAGACCCGCTGTGATCATCAACACCGCATCGCCTCGGGTGGCCGCCTTGTCGTAATCCATCCGGGCCACTTCCGTCTTGGTCATATTCTCGTAGATCCCATCGTAGAGCCCCAGCTCCATAGCCTTGTCCCGGTAGTTCAGCGGCCAGCTGCCGCTGAGTTCCGACTGCTTGTAGCCCATCCCCTTCAATACCATGGCGCTGAGCTCATTGTAGGTCACATTACCGGCGGGCTTGAAGGTCCCGTTGGGATATCCGTCAATGACCCCCATGGCAGAGGCGTAGTTGATGTATTTCTTTGCCCAATCGTACCCGGAATGCACATCCGGGAAGGTATTGGGCCGGGCTTCATTGAGTTTTTGTTCTCCCGGAGCCATGGCTTTGGTGGTCACGACACAGACCTCCGCCCGGGTGATGGTATTGTTCGGCCGGAAGGTGCCGTCCTCGTAGCCGTTGATGATTCCCTGGCTCACCAGGTCTTCCACGGTCTTTTCGTAAGGGCTTCCGTCCATATCGGAAAAGGTCCCCGCTGCGAATGCCGGCACACAGCCAAGCACCAGCACCGCCGCCAGCAGGAACACTGCGATTCTCTTAGTCATGGGCTGCCTCCTTTTCATTGCGGACGCCCCGCAGGATCAGATCCACCATGGGTCCCACCGGGATCGGGTCCTCTTCTCTCCGGTCTCCACCGCCTTCTTCCCGGCAGCACTCCTGCATGGAGAGCATATAGGAAAAGGCAAAACCGATGGCCACAGAGAGGATGTAGGTGGTGGTCCGGTCCACGTCCAGACCTTCTCTGAGTTCCCCGGTCTCGATGCCCCGTGCTACCATATCCCGCATCCGCAGGGCATGGAGCATCCGGATCTCATCCACCACTTTTTTGATCTCGTCCGATGTATCTTCCTGATTTTTCATCTGCAGATCTGCAAACAGCACCATGAAGGGCCCGTACAGATCCAATATCTTGCAGTGGACCTCCAAAAAGCGTCTTAACTTCGTTTCAAAGTCCTCCGCCTGATCCACCTCATCAAAGATGTTCCGAAAATCCCGGTCCACCACATCCTGCACGGAAGCAGCGATGACCTCTTCCTTGCTGGAAAAGTAGTCATAGACCGTTCCTTTGCCGATGCCGGCCCGGTCGGCGATATCGATGATGCGGGTGCCTTCAAATCCTTTTTCCCGGATCAGCTCCAACGCTGCGTCCAAGATCATTCTCCGTTTATCTTTATCAGACATTTGCGGCATCCTCCTTTGCCCATTCTGCTTCCAGGGCTGCGATCTTCTTCGCCTTTCTGCGTCTTTTTGCTGCCCGCTGCATTTGCCGGTCATCGATGATCGCATACAGCACCGGGATCAGGAACAGGGTCACCACCGTAGAGGCGATGAGACCGCCGATAATGGAGATCCCCAGAGGAGCCAGCAGTTCGCCGCCTTCCCCGATCCCCAGAGACATGGGGATCATACCGACCACCGTGGTCCCGGCACTCATCAGGATCGGTCTGAGACGCAGAGAACCGGCCTGGACCAGCGCCTCATCCCGTCCCATGATCTTCTTGTTCTGGTTGATGAATTCCACCAGCAGGATGGAATTGTTGACCACCGTCCCTACCAATACGATGAGCCCCAGGAAGGAGGTCATGGACAGGGAGGTGTTGGTGATGAACAGCGCCAGGAACGCCCCGCTCATGGCGAAGGGAATCGCCATGACGACGATAAAGGGCATGGTCACAGACTCAAACTGGGCCGCCAGGATCAGAAAGACCAGTAAAATCGCCACCACCAGCGCCGCCAGCAG
>CADBSL010000081.1 GCA_902797345.1 uncultured Eubacteriales bacterium | reverse complement strand
TGGGACAATATGTGTGCATAGCATATAAGCTATCACTTTTCCTTATTATAACATAAAAGAATTAAATGCATAGAATCAGACTGAATACTTTTTTAAAGGTCAGTTAGGGGTCGGTTAATGCTCGGTGTTATAAGAACAATTTCTCCAGCATCTGAATAGCTGTCTCCACGTCCTCAGCTTCCATCCCGGCGAAGTTGATCACCAGGGTCCGAAGGTCGGTGACCCGGGGGCGCTGGCTGTAGTCGGAGAGCAGAGAAAGCTGGACGCCGATGTCCCGGGCGGCCCGGTGGATCTCATTGTCGGTCATCCGGGTATTCACGGGAAGCAGGAGGTGGGTGCCGGCGCTGCCGGTCATGACGGAGATCCGTTTGGAAAGAGGAGAATCCTGCAGAGCGTCGATGAACATCTGGCGTTTTTTACCGTAATAGTTTTTCAGACGGTCCACGTGACGCTCCATGTATCCCTCATTGATAAAGCGGGCCAGGGTCTGCTGCTCGAACCCGGAGGCCGTGCAGGCATAGAAGCCCAGGGACTGCCGGTAGGACTGCATGAGGATCTCCGGCAGGATCATATAGCTGATCCGGATGGAGGGCACCAGCACCTTCGAGAAGGTGTTGATATAGATGACTCTCTGGTGACGATCCAGAGAATATAAAGGCATGATCAAATCCTGGGAGGAAGTGAATTCACTGTCGTAGTCGTCCTCGACGATGAAACGATAGGGGCTCTCCGCTGCCCAGTTCAGAAGGTCATTCCGCCGCCGCAGGGACATGATGGTCCCGGTGGGGAAGTGGTTGGCGGGGGAGACGTGGACCGTGGTGGTGTAGGTCTGCCGCAGGGCCCGTACGCTGAGGCCTTCGCTGTCGATAGGGATGAACTGGGTGGCCAGGCCGCTTCGGTTGCAGATGTGGGAAAGTTTTTTGTATCCGGGGTCCTCAAAAGCAAAGACCGTGGCGGGACCCAGGATCTGGATCAGTCTCTGATACAGGAATTCCGTTCCGGCGCCAATGATGATCTGGGAAGGGGAGACCTTCATCCCCCGGTACCGCCTCAGATAGTCGGCGATGGCCTGACGCAGAGACAACAGCCCGTTATAGGGGATGTCCGCAAAAAGTTCCCGGTTGGAGTCTGACAGGATCTGCCGCATGAGTTTCGTCCACACGGAGATCGGGAACAGGGAAAGGCTGCAGCTGTTGCCCTTGAAGTCGATGGAAAACCGTTCTTCTTCCTCTTCCTCATTCTCAAATCGGACCGGGTCCCCGGCGTAACGGCCCATGGTGCTGGCCATGGGGTGAGGATAGTCGTTGGGGGCCACAGAAGCACCGTAAAAGAAGCCGGAGGGAGCCACTCCCTGCCGGGGCTGTTCCGGACGGGGTTCCACAAAAAAGCCGCTGCCGGCCTTGGAATAGATGTAGCCTTCGTTCTGGAGCCGTTCGTAGGCATTCTCCACGGTGGTGATGCTGACACCTAGGTGCCGGGCCAGGGCCCGTTTGGAGGGGAGACGCTCGTCATCCGTCAGATTCCCGTTTAAGATATCCCGGCGGATGTTGTCGTACAGCGCTTCGTAGAGCGAACGGTTTTTCCGGTTTTTCAGATCGTAGGTCAGCATGATTCTCCCTCCCATCATTTCTTTGCTTCATTATATCAAAATCGGGGGAAAGTGCAAATAAGAGAAGACGCCGAAAAATCGACGTCTTCAATCGTTACTGCCCCATAAATCTCGCGTTCTTCGCGACTAAAATGTCCTCGACCTCTTCCTTGAAGAGCTTGGCCTTGGCGGTGAAGTAGCCGCATTCCGGACGGGAGATCTCCAGATCGCCGCCCCGCTGCAGGTCGTCATATGCCTCGTCCAGCTTCATCAGCACTTCGCTGAGTTCGTCGCTCATCATCCCGTTGTCGATGTAGCGCTGTCGGAACATCCGCTCTACGGAAGCGTCGTCCGGGGGGAAGAGGTCGTCTGTGGCCAGCACGCCTTTCATGGTCAGAAAAATCGATTCATAGTTCTTCCGGATGCAATCCGGCAGTTCTTTGTTCCTCAACAGTTCGGAAGCCTCTTCGTTCAGCTTCGTCGCATTCATGATACACTCGTTGCAATACTTGTCTCGTTCCTGTTCGTTCATTTTATGCTCCTTATTTATAGCTCTTAAAGAAATTCATGATCCCGTTCGCATCCAGCTGGGCCGCTTTCTGGCGCCAGGTGGAGGACTTCAGCAGTTTGATCTCGGTGGAGCTGGTGTAGAACCCGTGCTCGATGAGGACCGCTGGCATGCTGGTGTACTTCAGCACATAGAAGTTCGCTGTCTTGATGCCCCGGTCGTTGATGCCGATGTTGGTACCGCTGGAGGGGTAGTTGGCGTCGTGGATATACTGGGCCAGCTTCTTGCCGACGGAGCTGGTGGCGTAATAGTAGATCTCCCAGCCCTTGGCCTGGTCTTCCCAATCCACCCCGTTGCCGAAGGCATTGGCGTGGACGCTGACGAAGATGTCCGCACCGACGCGGTTGGCGTAGTTGACCCGGGAGGCCAGGGAAGGATCCGAGGTCTTGTCGCTGACCGTCATGTAGACGGTGATGCCATTGGCCTTGAGGATATCCCGCATCCGGTAAGCGATGTCCCGGTTGAGTTCATATTCCCGCAGGGTCCCGTCGGGGCTGCGCTTTCCGGCTGTGGAGGCGCCGTGTCCCGGATCCAGGACGACGACCAGCTTCTTGTCCGCTCTCGGGTTATAGGTGGAACCGGAGGTGGTAGTAGTGGTCGTGGTTGTCGTTGTTGAAGTGGTCGGCTTTGTGGTCGTGGTTGTCGACGTTGAAGTGGTCGGTTTTGTAGTAGTCGTTGTCGTGGTAGTGGACGTGGAAGACTTGACCTCAGCGAAGGTGACGAACAGAGTCTTCTTATCCCCAGACAAGGACACCGTCGGTGTGGCCGCCTTGCTCAGGTCGCACACCAACCGGAATTGGTCGTCCCGGTGCATGGCGGTACGGATCCCCGTCACCACCGCATTGGAACGGGTGTTCTTCGCAAAGGTCTTCAGGCTCCCGGAGGTGCCGGTGAAGTTGGTGAAGTCCACCACATACCGGTTCGGACCCGTCAGGGTCATCAGGGAGTAATCCGACGTGGTCATGGCCACGGAAGAAGTGATCTTCACGGTAGTGTACAGATTCGAATCCGTCCCATAGGTCACGCTGACGGCTGTGATGCTTCCTTTCGTTGCAGGAACGGAAGGTGTCGGCGCAGGCTGCACACCGCCCAGGTTGATGGTGGCGGTACGGGTCGCGTTGTCCCAGCCTACCGTCGCCCCCAGGGCTTCCGCCACGAAGCGGATCGGGATCAGGGTCCGGCCCTGATACAGGCGGGGCACCGCATCCATCGTCTTCAGCACTCCGTCCACCGTGGCGTTCAGAGACTGGATCGTCAGGACCACTGTGTGGCCGCTGAGTTGCACTGTGACCTGCTGACTGGCTTCATTCCAGGAAACCGTCCCGCCCAGCTGTTCGAAGACTGCCCGGGCCGGGATCATCGTCCGTTCGTTGATGATGATGGGAGCTACGTCGGAGGAGACCGGCGTGCCGTTCACCACCAGCTTCACATTGGTGGACGAGCGGAATTCATCTGCCTGTGCAGCAGGTAAAAACGAGGCTGCCAACGTAAACACGAGGGCTGCCGTCAGGATGTATGCTAGTATTTTCTGATAAACGGATCGGCTGACATTCATAAATAGACCTCCTTTTGCCTTATGATAAATGGAGACAGTTACTCCAATCTTAACAGTCGTATGACCATTCTATCAGAATCTCAAAAAAGTGCCACCGAGTTCACGAAAAATTGACGAAGACGTAAAGAAGCCGTAATATTAACGCAACAATTCCATTGAGTTTTGGGCCTGTGCAAGGTATAATGAAGGGTAATGAAAATGAATCAAAAAGGAAACGGAGGAACAGACATGGAAGCAAAACTGGAATTCATGAACTGGTTCAAAAACCGATATATCAGCGAAGAAGATGTAGAGACCTTAAGACAATATATCGATGATGATGAAAAGATCGAAGAAATGTTCGGGACCGACCTCAGCTTTGAAGGCAATAAGCTGGAAGGCAGACTGGGATTGGGAACGGCGTATATGAACAATTATCAGCTGTGCCGTGCGGTGCAGGCTTTCTCCGCCCACATGATCCGCAAACACGGCGGCCGGGTCGGCGGCAGCGTGGCGGTAGGATATGACGGCCGGGAGAAGGGCAAAGAATGGGCGGAATCCGCCTGCCGGATGCTCCTTGGGAACGGCATCGGGACATCGCTGTTCCTGGGCCCCAAATCCACCGAGCAGCTGTCCTTCGCCATCGATTATCTGAAGCTGGAAGGCGGCATCATGATCACGGCAGACGGGGACGATAAGGACATGTACGGCGTCAGATTCTTCAACGACAAGGGCGAAGCCATGGACGAAGAGGACATGGAAGGCGTGGTGCTGGGATTCAAGAACATCCACGGCCAGTCCCAGATGAAGCCCTATGTTGGGGTGCTGCGGATCAACTCCATCCACCGGAAGATCGGCCTCGCCAACGACTATAAATTCGTTCGGAGTTTTGCGAATATCTCCGTGACCGACGACGTGGACAAGAGCCTGCGGATCGCTTATTCTCCGCTCTACGGCTCCGGCGTGGACTTCCTGCCGATCCTGTTCGAGGAACACGGGTACAAATACAACTACACCATCAAATCCCAGTCCGTGAAGGACGGCACCTTCCCGGGACTGGAACAGCCGGATCCCACGGACGAAAGAGTGTATGAAAAGGTCCTGATCCAGGCACAGAGAAAAGACGCGGACATCGCTCTGGTGACCAACCCGGGACTGAGCCGGTTCGGCGCTGCGGTGAAGACCGGTGAAGGCGAATACCGGATCCTTTCCCAGGAAGAGATCCACTCCATGCTGGAGGAATAC
>CADBSL010000080.1 GCA_902797345.1 uncultured Eubacteriales bacterium | reverse complement strand
CTTCAATTCCACCACGCAGGAAGCCTGGGGGAACAGCAGAGGATCTTCCGTGATCCGCGGGTCTCCGCCCTGGGCCTTTACGAAGGCCCGGAACTGCTTCAGTCCGCTGCCGTCGGCGATGCAGCGATCCGCCATGGTCACGCCCTCCCCGTGGGAGGAGGCCTTCCCGCCGATGTAGATCATATACCCCGCCAGCTGCCGGGACAGTTCCGTGATATCTTCCGGCCCCTTGCCCTTCAGGGTCTCGATGGCTTCCAGGACTTCGATGGAGTTTCCCACGCCCTTCCCCAGGGGCTGCTCCATGTCCGTGATGAAGGCGGCCATCTTCTTGCCGGAGCGTTTGCCGATATCCACCATCCACTCCGCCAGCTGCCGGGAATCCTCCAGGGTCTTCATGAAGGCGCCCCGGCCGGTCTTCACGTCCAATACGATGGCGTCACTGCCGGAGGCCAGTTTTTTGCTCATGATGGAGGAGGTGATCAGGCCGATGTTCGCCACCGTGGCGGTCACGTCTCGCAGTGCATACAGTTTCTTATCCGCCGCTGCGATGTGGGCACTCTGGCCGATGACGCTCATGCCGGTGGTTTTCACGATCTCCTCAAATTCTTCCTGTTCCAGCGCGGTCCGAAAGCCCGGGATGGCTTCCATCTTGTCCACGGTGCCGCCGGTGAACCCCAGTCCCCGGCCGCTCATCTTCGCCACCGGCACGCCGCAGGCGGCGCACAGAGGTGCGACGATGAGGGTGGTCTTATCTCCCACGCCGCCGGTGCTGTGTTTGTCTACTTTGATCCCCGGGATGGCGGTCAGATCCGCCACGTCGCCGGAGCGCTTCATGGCATCCGTCAGGTAGAAGGTCTCTTCCCGGTCCAGTCCCTGGAAATAGATGGCCATCAGGAGGGCGGATACCTGGTAGTCCGGGATGTCGCCGGCGGTGTAGCCGGTGATGAAGAATTCGATCTCGTCCCGGGTCAGTTTGCCGCCGTCGCGTTTCTTTTCAATTAAATCTTTGAATAACATGTGATCCTCATCTTTCAAATACGGCGGCTAAGTTCCTTCGAACATCTCGGGACACGCTTTCGCTATGTGTTCGCTCGCAGCGGTACTAAGCTCCGTCTTCGCTCCTTCGGAGCTCGCCGATCGCTAAGGACCGGCGGCTCAACAATGTCCCTGCGACGTTCGAATTCACCTTTAGCCGCCTTTTTTCATTCTGAGGGCGAAGCCCAAGGAATCAGCAGCCCTCACGATTCTCTCTCCTATCTCCTATCTCCCATCTTCAATCTTATTCAAGAACGAAGATCCGGCGCCGGTATACGCAACGCCCAGATAATCCGCGATAGTGGCGCCGACGTCGGCGAAGGTTTCCAGGATCCCCAGGTCCACGCCTTTCTTCAGCTTCTTGCCGTAGACCATGACGGGGATGTATTCCCGGGTGTGGTCGTAGCCGATGTAAGTGGGGTCGTTCCCGTGGTCTGCGCAGAGGATCAGGATGTCTTCTTCGTGCATGGTATCTATGATCTGTGGCAGATAGCGGTCGAATTCTTCGATGGCTCGGGCGTACCCGACCGGGTCTCTCCGGTGACCGAATTTCGCGTCGAAATCCACCAGATTGGTGAAGATGAAGCCCTCGAATTCGTCCTGCAGCAGGCCGATGGTCTTCAGGATCCCGTCCTCATTGCTCTGGGTGTGGACGGCGTCGGTGACGCCCTGCTTATTGAAGATATCTTCGATCTTCCCCACGGCCCAGACTTTCTGTCCCGCATCCTTAACATTATCCAGCAGGGTGGGGCTGGGAGGCGATACGGCGAAGTCCCGGCGGTTGGCGGTCCGGGTGTAGTCCCCGTCCTTGCCGATGAAGGGCCGGGCGATGACCCGTCCCACCTGCCACTCTCCCACCAAAAGCCGGCGGGCGATCCGGCAGATCTCCCACAGCCGTTCCGGCGGGATGACGTCCTCGTGGGCAGCGATCTGGAACACGCTGTCATTGGACGTGTAGACGATGGGTTTGCCGGTGGCGATGTGCTCCGGTCCCAGTACTTTGATGATCTCCGTGCCGGAAGCAGCATAATTGCCCAGCACTTCCGTTCCGATCTCTTCTTCGAATTTTTTGATGAATTCCTGCGGGAATCCTTCATGGAAGGTCACAAAGGGCACTTTTGTGATCAGCCCCGCCAGCTCCCAGTGGCCGGTGATGGTATCCTTCCCGTTGGAGACTTCCCGGGCCTTGCCGTAATTGGCCAGGATCTGAGAGGCTTCTTCGCCTCCCACCGCCGGGTCTACTCCGTCGATGTTGCCCATACCGAAATCCTTCAGGTGTTCCATGTGGATGTCCGGCACCGTCTCCACGATGTGGCCCAGAGTATCCACGTCCACATCGCCGAATTTCTCCGCGTCCGGCATCTGTCCCACGCCCAGGCTGTCCAGTACGATCAATGTTGCTCGTTTCATTTTTTTCTCCTTTGAGTCTTGAGTCCGGAGTCTGGAGTCCCAAGAAGAAGCTTCTCTTCTGACTCCTGACTTCAGTCTTTAGTCTTCTTACAATATCCTCTGCGGTCTGCACTGCAGCGCGTCACAGGCGATCAGGGAAAAGGTGGTGCAGCCCATTTTCATGTCCGGCACCGTCTCCTTTGTCTCACCGTGAAGGTGTCCGTAGACCACCTGTTCCACGCCATATTCGTTAAAGATCTCCACAAAAGCGGACATCTCCAGTTTATCATTCGTCGGGGGGTAATGCAGCGCGCCGATGATCTTTTCAAACCCGGCTTTCCGGGCCGAATCCAACGACGCCCGAAGCCTCAGCTGTTCCCGGGCATAGATCTTCTCGTCATGGGTCTTGAATTCGCTGCTGCCGGGGCAGAGCCACCCTCTTGTCCCGCAGATAGCCCGATCCCCGTAGGGATAAAAGCTGTTCTGCACGAAGAACATATCGTCGAAGAGGTTGTTCAACTTCGAGATCGACGCCCACCAAGGGTCATGATTTCCTTTGAACAGCACCTTCATCCCCGGCAGGCGGTGGATCCACTCCAGATCCGCCATGGCTTCCTCCAGCTTCAGTCCCCAGGAAATGTCCCCGGCGATGATCACCGTGTCCTCTTCCCGCACCAGCTCCCGCCAGTTCTCTTCCACTCGCGAAGTATGGTCTTTCCAGGCGGGGCCGTAGATGTCCATGGGTTTGTCTGCCGTGAAGGACAGGTGCAGGTCCGCGATCCCATACAATGCCATTTGCTCTCCTCCTAAAAACAGACCGACCCTGCAAAGGGAGCCGGTCTGAACGCTTGCTTATTTAATGACAGTCATGATCTCCTCAGTCGGCAGTTTTGCCGGGCTTTTCCGTTCGCCTTCGGGGATCCCCATAGGTACGAGGGCCACCAGTTTATGCTTTTCCTTCCGGAAAGGAATGACCTCTTCCAGCTCCAACAGGGTGTGGTTCGCACTGGTCATCCAGCAGGCACCATAGCCCAGAGCAAAGCTGGCCAGCACCATGTTTTCCAGGGCTGCGCCGATGCTCTGGATGCCGGGGTTCGCATACCACATCCGGTCCCGATCGATCTGGGGCATATCCGCCGCGATGACTTCCTTCAGCCCTTCCGGGATGTATTCATTGGCAAAGACAGCGATGCAGGTGGGTGCATTTCTGAAGAAGGTGGAGAACCGGGAGAACTTCAGGAACTTGGCGCCCTTTTCTTCTCCCAGACCGGCTGCGATCTTTTCCATCTTCGCATCCACCGTCTGACCCATCTTTTCCAACAGATCTTTGTCCTGGATCACGACAAAATGCCAGTTCTGGGCATTCTTCGCGGAGGGAGCACAGCCCGCCGCCGCGATGATCTTCTGCAGATCCTCGTCCTTGATCTGTTCGTCCTTAAATTTCCGTACACTGTATCTTGCATTTAAAACATCAAAAAACTCCATGATTATCCTCCGTATATGTATTTTTAACAATTGATTATACCATAATTTACGGCAGCATGACAACTCCGGCCAGACCCTTCTTCAGGAAGTACTTCTTCTCCTTTTCCTCCCAGACATAAGCATAAAGTCCGCAGGGGTCATTCTCCAGATCCCAGGCTTCCATCATCTCATCGATGTTGCCGTAGGACCGCAGGAAGCCATAGATATTATACTTTTCCTTCAGTTCCAGGATGTTGTCCAGCGTATATTCATCCACCGGATAGAAGATCACATTGTGCAGACCTTCATGGATGAAGCTCACCAGCTTCTCCCCGTCCTTCAGGATGAAAATGGTCCGATCCATCAGCTTCGGATAGTTCTCCTTCATATACCGGGCGAAGGCAATGCTCTCGGTGGAACCGCCGGGCTTGGTCTTGATAAAGGTCCAGTCGTTCTGAGAGATGTAGACGTTCACGTCCTTGTGGTCTTCCATCCACTCCAGCAGCTCTTCCCCGGTCATCAGCGTCAGGCCCTTCCGGGAGAACTTCTCCTTGGCATAGAGGATGTCTTCGTAGCTCCGGATGCCGGCAGTGTTCCGCAGGTAGATGGACAGCTGCTCCGGTTCTTCACACATGACGGTGTGGCCGTCCCGGGTCCAGGTCAGATTGACGAAGATATCCCGGACGCCGTCTTCATAAAGCTCATCCATATTCTCCAGACAGTACAGGCCGTCCCGCTTCGGGTCTTTGCTGTTGGCTGCAGACATGATGACCTCTGCCCGGGGTACGGGGCTGTAATACTGATCCGTGTCATCTCCGGTGGCGTTCTCCTTCGTCTCGTTGATCAATGTCTCCAGGTCTTTGCCCTCCTGCAGCACCTGCCGAAGAACGTCTTCGTCCAGATAGAAGTCCGCCGTCTTCAGCATCGACAGGGATTTTTCATACAGATCTTCGTACCCTTCCAGAGAATGGGTCTCATGGGTCCTGCGGTCCACGATCTCCGAATCACTGAAAAGGCCCGCCGTGCTCATCTTGAACATGATGTCTCCCGTCAGGAAGGAACCTTCCGCCACATAGGAGCGCACCGGCACGAAGTTCTCATCAATGGTCAAAAGATTGTGTCCGAAATACAGGGTATCCAGGTCTTCCAGCCCTAACAGGTAGGCGATGGTGGGCATGAAGTCCGCCTGACCTCCCACCATTTCCACGGTATCCCGTTTCCCGAGACCCGGGACATGGATCACCAACGGGATGTTCATGGCATCCTCATAACTGTATTCCTCCACGTCCAGATACTCACTCATCCTCAGCCGAACGTCCACGGTCTTGGGGTTCATCCCCAGGTGGTCCCCATAGAAGGCCACCACCGTGTTGTCCGCCAGTCCCTCTTCTTCCAGTTCCTCAAAGAATTCCTCCAGGCACTGATCCACGTAGTTCATGCTCTGCAGGTAATTCCCGAAGTGGGTGTCCACATCCTTCTTCAGCAGCTTGAAGTCCGAGTCCTCGATCTCGAAAGGATAGTGGGAGGACAGGGTGATCATAAAGCTGTAGAAGGGCTCCTTCTTCTCCTTCATCTTTTCCAGAGACTGCCGGAAGAATTCCGAGTCGTTCAGTCCCATCCCGATCACGTCCTTCTTTTTGTCGAAGGTGAAGTCTTCCTGAGAATAGAAGGTGTCGAAGCCCAGTCCGGGATAAGCGGCGTTCCGGCTCCAGAAGGTCTTGTCGTAGGCATGATAAACGTCCGCGCAGGTATACCCGTCTTCTTTCAGAAGATAGGGCAGTCCCCGCCAGTAATTGTTGGTGTAGATCCCGTAAGTATAGTAGTCCATCGTCCCATACAGGGAATTATTGGTGGCGAACTCCGCGTCGGAAGTGTTGCCGCTGCCGGTCTGCTGATAATAGGAATCGAAGTAAAAGCTGTCCTCTTTGATCAGCTTATTGATAAAGGGGGTAATCTCCTGTCCGTTGTATTTCCGGTTCACCACGAAATTCTGCATGGCTTCCACCTGGATCACGATGAGATTCATATCCTTCGCCACGCCGAAATCCGGCCCCTCTTTTTCAGCGGCGTAATCCCCCTGGTACATCCCGATATTGCTGAAGTCCTTCCCGGCGGCTTTGATCTCGTGGATCCCCGTCAGGTCCCTCAGGTGATAGGAAAAGAATTCCGTATTCAGGACGGACCCGGCCATGGAATCGCTTTTGGGCATGATGGCCACGGAACCCGCCAGGAGCAGCGCCGCCGCCAACAGGAAGCACAGCCTCTTCTTCCCGGAGGAAAGGGCTCCCCAGGATTCCAGCTGGGCTTCTTTTTTCGGCACCCCGGATTTTGTCAAAGCCTTTTGTCTTTTCCGGGCCCGAACTGCGCCGATGATACCCAGAAGGATCACCAGCAGAGCATCCACAAAGAGCCACAGGGAATTCAGCATGAAAGCCGCCTTCACACTCTCAATGGCGCCTCCCACCAGTCCTCCTGCCGAGGCAATGGCGGAGACCGTCAGCTTCCGGTTGAAAAAACCAAAGTAATTCACATCCGCCGCCATCAGGGCCGACAGCAGCAGATACAGGATCCCGAAGATCCACTTTCGCTTAAAGATCAGGGAGATCACCACCAGGATCACAAAGGTGATGAGTGTCGCCGGCCAGATCGCCGCGCCCCCGTCCATCAGGCTGTAATAGTACCAGCATTTCCACAGGGTCAGCGCCGCCATGGCCGCCGCAATGATATAGACGACCGGGTGCCCCTTTCCCGGGGCCCGGTGCTTCCCGCCTGTCTTAATTGTTTCGTTTTGTTCTTCCATTATTTAGCTCCTAGCTCCCAGCTTATAGCTTACAGGTCCCAACTATTCAAATACCTCTCCTGCTCCTCCGTCAGGCTGTCGATCTCGATGCCCCAGGCGGAAAGCTTTCTCCGTCCGATCCGAAGGTCGATCTCCTCGGACACATCGATGACCTTATTCTCCAGTTTTTCGTGGTTTTCCAGTATATACAGGGCGCTGAAGGCCTGGACCGCGAAGCTCATGTCCATGATCTCCGCCGGGTGTCCGTCCGCCGCCGCGATGTTCACCAGCCGCCCCTCGGCGATCAGGTGGATCCACCGGCCGTTCTCCAGCTTGTAGCCCATGATATTCTTCCGGGTCTCCTTCTTTTCCAGGCAGCGCTTCTCCAGCTCCGCCACGTCGATCTCCACATTGAAGTGACCGGCGTTGGCCAGGATGGCCCCTTCCTTCATCTCCAGCATGTCTTCGTAGGTGACGACCTTATTGCAGCCGGTGGCGGACACGAAAAAGTCGCCCCGCTTCGCTGCTTCGTGCATCTTCATCACTTCGAACCCGTCCATCACCGCTTCGATGGCCGGGATCGGGTCGATCTCCGTCACGATGACCCGGGCCCCCAGGGCCTTGGCCCGCATGGCGATCCCCTTGGAGCACCACCCGTAGCCGCCCACCACCACGGTCTTGCCGGCGATGATCAGGTTGGTATTTCTCAGCAGGCTGTCCCACACGGACTGCCCGGTACCGTACCGGTTATCGAACAGGTGCTTGCATTTGGCATCGTTCACCGCCACCATGGGACACTTCAGGGCTCCTTCCCGTTCCATTGCCTTGAGGCGGATGATGCCGGTGGTGGTCTCTTCGCACCCGCCCCACAGGTCCTTCATCAGATCCGGACGCTTCGTGTGGAGCATATTGACCAGGTCTCCCCCGTCGTCGATGATGATGTTGGGGGCGTGTTCTAAGGCCATCTCGATGTGCCGGTCATACTGCTCCGGCGTTGCCCCGTGGATGGCGTAGACTTTCATGCCGGTGGCTGCCAGCGCCGCCGCCACATCGTCCTGGGTAGAGAGCACGTTGCTGCCGGTGACGGACATCTGCGCTCCGCCGGTCGCCAGCACTTCGCACAGGTAAGCCGTCTTGGCCTCCAGGTGCACCGACAGGGAGATCTTAACTCCCTCAAAGGGCCGGGTCTTCCGGAATTCCTCCTCCAGCCCGTTCAGCAGAGGCATATTGTGCCGCACCCATTCGATCTTCTGACGGCCCGAAGGCGCCAGGTTGATATCTCTGATTTCGTTGTCTTTCATGTCTTGGTTCCTTATCTATCTTAATTTATTGCTTCTGCGCCAGATGTTCATCTTCTCCGCTTCCCGGATCAGTTCCTCCCGGAAATCCGGGTGCGCCAGGGAGATCACCGCTTCCGCCCGCTCCCAGGTGGACAATCCTGCCAGGTTCACCACTCCGTATTCCGTTGCGGCATAAAAGGCCAGGCTCCGGGGGGTGGAGACGATCTCGCCGGGAGCAAAGGTAGGCACGATCCGGGACACCAGGTTCCCTTCTTTGTCCTTCCGGGTGGAGGAAAGGGCGATAAAGCACTTCCCGCCTTTGGATTCAAAGGCCCCTTCCACAAAATCGATCTGACCGCCGGTGCCGCTGATCTGCCGGGTGCCGGCGGATTCCGAGCTGAACTGGCTGTACAGATCCAAAGACACACAGTTGACGATGCAGGTCAGGTTGTCGTTTTCCGACATGACCCTGGGCGAATTGACAAAGTCCACCGGGAAGGACGCCACTTCCGGGTTCTCCGTCACCCACTCATGGACTCTCCGGCTTCCCATCGCCACGGACCAGACGCCCCGGCCTTCTCCCACCCGGTTGTTCTTGTTGGTGAGCTTGCCGGCCTCCGCCAGGTCCACGAACCCGTCGCAGGTCATTTCGGTGTACATTCCCAGGTCCTTCAGATCCGATTCCGCCAACATCTGTCCGATCACATTGGGCATCCCTCCGATCCCCAGCTGCAGGTTGGCCCCGTCGGGGATGTAGGGCAGGATGTTGGCCGCGATCTTTTTATCAATCTCATTGGGGGTGATGGGCGGGATCTCCGGCATGGGGTGGTCCACCCCTTCCACGATGAAATCCACTTCGGAAATGTGGATCCTGTCATCGTATCCGCCATACACCTTTTTCATATTGTGATTGATCTCCACGATGACGGTCTTTGCCGCATCGCAGATGGCCTTTTGCGAGGAGTTGATGTAGGAAAAGCTGAAATAGCCCTCCTCATCCATCGGTCCCACGCAGAGCATGGCCACGTCCACGTGGAGATAATTCCGGTAATACACCGGCTTATACCGGTAGACTCCGGCCTGGTAGCTGCAGATCCCCCGGTCGTGGTATTTCCGGTCCAGTCCGCT
The DNA here is from genome assembly GCA_902797345.1 of uncultured Eubacteriales bacterium. Lineage (GTDB taxonomy): Bacteria > Bacillota > Clostridia > Peptostreptococcales > Anaerovoracaceae > RUG14258. Next base: position 2,848 of record CADBSL010000080.1, on the reverse strand, counting down.
CATCTGCCACACGGAGTAAGTAAAGGTCTCCCGCTTCGGGTCCGCCTCCAGGATCTTCAGGGGCCGCATGGTGTACATGCCCCGGACTTTGATGTCCGAGAGTTCCTCTTTTCTGGCGGCCAGCGCCTCGTCCAGCAGGTAAGGCTGGGCCAGGGACAGGGTGTACTCCACCCAGTCACCGCTTTGGATCACCCGGACGGCTTCCTCCGCACTGCGGAGTTTCGATTTATATTCTGTCAAATAGCTCATGATGCTCTCCTGAAAAATAGTCTTAACACTTTATTATATAGAGCGGGGAAGGGAAATGCAAGGGGTCTGAAGTCTTAAGTCTGGAGTCTGAAGTCTTAAGTCTGGAGTCTTAAGTCTGAAGTATGAGGTCGCATGGATCAAAGATATCCGAAATAATGCTCTCGAGACTCCTGACTCCCGTCTTTCGACTCAAATAAATAGTGAAATGTTGAAACATTTGTGATACAATATATCAAATGCGTGTTTTATTGAGAGGAGACATTGTTGATGAAAATTCTGTACAACGACGGGCATGTGGATGAATGCCCAAAGGAAATGGAAACGGAAGTTCTCCGGCATTCCGCAGCTCACATCATGGCTCAGGCGGTGAAGCGCCTGTATCCCGATGCTCACTTCGCTTACGGACCCGCCACGGAAAAGGGGTTCCACTACGACATCGACACCGGCGATACAGCGATCGGTGAGGAAGACCTGCCCGCCATCGAAAAAGAAATGAAGAAGATCGTGAAGGAAAACCTTCCTTTCAAGGTCTTTTCCCTCCCCAGAGAAGAAGCGGTCAAGCTGATGCAGGACCGCGGGGAAAAATATAAGACGGAGCACATCGGCGACCTGCCGGAAGACGCGGTGATCACCTTCTTCCAGCAGGGCGACTACATCGATATGTGCACCGGTCCGCACCTGACCTACACGAAAGCACTGAAGGCTTTCAAACTGACTACGGTCTCCGGCGCTTACTGGAAAAATGACCAGAAGAACAAGATGCTGACCCGGCTCAACGGCACCGCCTTCCTGACCCAGGAAGAGCTGGCGGCCTATGAAGTCCAGGTGAAGGAAGCGAAGGCCAGAGACCACCGCCGGATCGGCCGGGACATGAAGCTCTTCATGACCCACGACCTGATCGGCAAAGGGCTGCCCATGTTCCTGCCCAAGGGCTACGTGATCTGGCAGCAGCTGGAAGACTATATCAAAGAAAAGGAACGGATGCTGGGTTATCAGCACGTGCTGACCCCCTGCGTCGGCAGCGTCGGTCTGTACCAGACCAGCGGACACTGGGAGCACTACCGGGAAAACATGTTCCCGATGATGGAAGTGGAAGGCGAACAGTTCGTCCTTCGTCCGATGAACTGCCCCCACCACATGATGATCTACTCCAACCAGCCCCACTCCTACAGAGACCTGCCGATCCGGATCGGTGAGATCGCACACGATTTCCGGTTCGAACCCAGCGGGACCCTGAAGGGCATCGAAAGAGGTCGTCACTTCTGTCAGAACGACGCCCACCTCTTCGTGACGCCGGACCAGATCAAAGACGAAGTCAGCAAAGTCATGAACCTGATCTTCGATGTATATAAGGATTTCGGTATTGAAAACTATCGCTGCATCCTCTCCCTGAGAGACCCGGAAGACAAGGTGAAATACCACCCGGACGATGAGATGTGGGATCACGCCGAAGCCGCTTTAAGAGAAGTGCTGAAGGAACTGGGCATCGACTTCACGGAAGAGATCGGGGAAGCCGCCTTCTACGGTCCGAAGCTGGACGTGAACGTACAGCCGGCCGTGGGTGCGGAATACACCCTGTCCACCTGCCAGCTGGACTTCTGTCTGCCGATGAAATTCCAGCTGACCTACACGGATTCCGACGGTACCGACAAGACACCGGTGGTACTGCACCGGGCGATCCTGGGCAGCCTGGACCGGTTCATGGCCTACCTCATCGAAGAGACCAAGGGCATCTTCCCGGTATGGCTGGCACCGCTGCAGGTGAAAGTCCTGCCGGTCTCCGAAAAGAGTCTGGATTACGCAGAAGGCGTTTACAAGACCCTGCGGGATGCAGGCATCCGGGTCGAGCTGGATGACCGGAACGAAAAGATCGGTTACAAGATCCGCGCCGCCCGCCAGGAGGACAAGGTCCCCTATATGATCGTTGTGGGTGAAAAGGAAGCCGCCGACGGCACCATTTCCGTCCGGGCCCGGGCAACGGACCAGACCGAAGCCAGCACGGTGGAAGAATTCAGGGAAAAGGTTCTGGAAGAGATCCGTCAGCGGGTCAGATAACCAATCGAACAAAAAACGATCAAGGCCTGATGGTTTTACCATCAGGCCTTTTTATTCACAGGATCTCCTCGATCAGCTTCGCGATGCTGTTGTCATCGTTGCTGCCGATGATCCGGTCCGCCGCCGCCAGGCAGTTGGGGGATGCATTGGCCACCGCCACTCCCAGACCGGCCCAGCGGATCATGTCGATGTCATTGTCCGCATCTCCCGCCGCGACGGTCCGCTCCTGAGGGATCCCCAGCATCTCGCAGACGAATCTCAATCCGGAAGCCTTCCCGGCTTCCTCGTTGATCATCTCCGTCAGGTGCGTGACGGAGCTGGTCAGCTTCACGCCCTTCACCTTCTCCCGAAGCTGCTTTCTGAGTTCTTCCCGCAGTTCCGGATCCGGGCAGGCGATGTTGATGGAGTCGATCTCCGCGCTATGCTCCAGGACAAAAGCGTGGATATCCTCCACCTTTTTTCTGGTCTGCTGGATATAGGGGACGTAGGCCTCACTGCACCCGAACCGCCGGGGATCTTCCCAGTGGGCTTTCCCGGTGTAGGG
>CADBSL010000079.1 GCA_902797345.1 uncultured Eubacteriales bacterium | reverse complement strand
TCCTAATGCATTTTTGGGCGCGTACAGATCCGCTGCCAGCGTGATCCCGTACCGGTTCACAAATGTCACTTTACTATGTTCTACTTTATCGCTCTGCGGGAAGGTCTTATCCCATTCCGCCGTCAGCTTTAACTCTTCTTTCTTTATCATGATCTGGGCCTCCGAAATTTACTATTTTTGTGCAGATACACATTACCTATTCTAATCATAGCGCCTTGCATCCAGCACCGCTAATGGTTATAATGAATATCACGATATTCCATTTTTGAATATCATATACTATAGAAAAAGGGGGATCCATAAATGGAAATCCGAACTCTCCGATACTTCCTTGCCATCGCCAGAGAAGAAAACATGACCCGTGCCGCAGAGAATCTCCACGTGACCCAGCCCACCCTTTCCAAACAGATGAGGTCCCTGGAAGAAGAACTGGGCAAGAAGCTTTTCACGAGACATTCCTTCAACATCAAGCTGACCGAGGAAGGCCTCCTGCTTCGGGACCGAGCCGAAGACCTGGTAGCAATGGCAGATAAAATAGAGAAAGAATTTGTCTCCCTGGACGACATCACCGGCGGAGAACTCTACCTGGGTTTGGCGGAATCCTGCCAGATCAAATACCTCGCCCGGACCATTAAGGACTTCAAAACAAACTACCCGAAACTAAGGTACCATATCACCAGCGGCGACACGGAACAGATCGCCGATAAACTGGATAAAGGTCTCCTGGATTTCCTTGTGCTGGCGGAAGACCCGGATCCCGGGAAATATGACTACATCGAATTCCCGGAAGCGGACGTCTGGGGATTGGTTTTCCCGGCAAACGATTCACTGTCCAACAGACAGATGATCCAGATCACCGATCTGATCGGGCTGCCGCTTTTCTGTTCCGGGCAGGCCTGGGACAGCGTCATCAAAAAATGGGCCGGGAACCAGTATTCGAGCCTGCACCTGGAAGGGTCTTTCCGCTTATCCTACAACGGTTCCATCTTCGCAAAAGAAGGCCTGGGGTATTTGCTGACGTTCGATCATCTGGTGGACACCTCCGAAACCAGCGGTCTGACCTTCCGCCCTCTATCTCCGAAATTGGAAACCAAGATCTATCTGGTCTGGAACAAGCATCAGACCTTCACTCCGATCGCGGAACGATACCTCCGGTTCGTGAAAGAAGCTTTCGCCGACTCTTCCGCATATTGAACAACGCCATATTCCGTCCCGGCCCCGATCCGCAAGGGAATACTCCACTGTCGGCGGTATGGTATTGTGCTGGTCCATGCTTTGAGATCTTATTTGTATGGGAAATGAAGACGATAGATCACGATTGATTTCAACCGCCGTATTTCGCTCTGATCTTCCTTAGCTTCGTTCCGCAGTACACGATGAGGAACACGTAAAGGACAAACAAGATCCCAAAAAGGATGGTGAAAAACGCTCCGAATCCACCTGTGAATCCGCCCGTCATGGCCCTCGCAAAACCGGGAATGACGCAGCACAGGAAAATGATAGCCAGCGGGACCAGTCTTGTTTTCACTACATGATGGACCAGATCCACTCTGGAGGCATTATCCGAGAACAGTTCGCCCTCCTGTTCCGATTCGGTCTCGTCTGCCGGCTTTCTAAAATAAAGCCATCCCATGCAGTGGGCAAAATACTCCCAACCAAAGTCCCTGAGCATCTGCATGTATTCTGCTGTCTGCCCGGAATTTTTGTAGTCGAGCCGGTAAATCACATCCTCCGGCTCACACTTTTCAAACACATAGAAGCAGGGAGGGATCATTTTCGTAAGCTTCCAACCGTTCTGGTGCTGTTTTCTCAGCCACATTTCTTCCTCTTCATAATCGGCGATCGTAAAAATCCGGAATTCTGTTTTACTCATCGACATCTTCTCCTTTACTATTGTGATACAGCCTTTCGATACGCTTGATCTCAAGGGAAAGGATCTCTTTCCCAAGTTCTGTGATCTGATATAGCTTTCTTTTTTCCTCTTCCCGATAAAAGCAGATCAAACCATCCTTCTCCATTTTGGAAAGCGTTCCATACATGGTGCCTGCACTGATACTCACAGCCCCGCCGGTCATTCGCTTCACTTGCTGACTGATACCGTATCCATGCTGCGGTTCCTGCAGGCAGAAAAGGATATAAAAGCCTGATTCTGTCATCGGGACATATATTCTCCTGATCCTATCCTCCATTTGACCTCCTTTATATCTTACCTCAATACATCGAACTTCGATATATCAATTATATCGAGGCTCGATACATCTGTCAAGCGTTTTTTTGAATGATCTCATGATCTGCGAAAAAAAAGAACTGCCCATGCTTCTTTTGCATCGGCAGCTCCGGTTTGATCAATATAAAATCACATAAACTTACTCTGGATCAACGATTTCCTCCAGGAATTCTCTCGCCTCCACGAATCCGCCGCAGGCGTGAAAACTTTCAGAGATCCGTACGGCACTATTCTTATACGCCGCCTCCTCCAATACGCTCTTCAAGGCCTGTAGGATATCCTCTTCGGAAATCGACTTCAGCCGAACACCTGCGCCAAGCTCTTCGACACGCCTGGCAACCGCCCCCTGTTCCGTCGTCTGAGGGAACAATACCAATGGGACTTTAAAGTATAGGCCTTCCGATGCAGAATTCATACCGCAATGGGTGATAAATGCATCTGCGATGGACAAAACAGCCATCTGGTCCACCGTTTCGTAAACCTCGATATTATCCGGCAACCGGTCAAAATGCTCCGTATTGGTTCCCATTGAGATAATGATCTGCCAGTCCGTCTGACCGAGGACATGGATGCAGTTCCGGTAAAACTCCCGGTTTTGATTAACGGTGCCCATGGAGATATACACGGTTTTCTCCGCGGTCTTCGTAATGGGATGTCTGACAGGACGGATGGATGGCCCGATAAAATGGTATCTGTCCGAAAAGGTCTCCGAGCAGGGCTGGAAATACTTTGATGTATAGACGATGGTATTGGTATCGTTATCGTTTTGAACGATTTCCAACAATCCCCGGACCGGATAACCTTTATCCCGCAGCCGCCGGATCTGCTTGTTGATTTTCGGCATTGTAAAAATCATCTTCGCGATATCCCAGGGTGATTCCTGCATATATTTTGCCGAATAGCGGTTAAAGGCAAAAGTAGTGGTGGATGATACATAAGGGATCCCATGCTTCATGGCTACCAGCTTACCCCAAAAGGCCACGGAATCGGAGACGATGAGATCGGGTTTGATCTCTCCGATCATTTCTGTAGTCATATCATCCAGTGCCAACGTCGAAGACACCAGCAGTTCCGTTGCGTACACTTTATCCTTCCCCACCCGGTCTGCGTTCTCTTTGTCTTCCATCTCAAAGTCATACCCGTCGCAGGGGATAAACCGTGCCCCGGCCTCTTCGATCTTCTCCCGGAACATTTCAAAAGAGAAATAGTAGACCTCATGTCCGGCAGATGTCAGTTCTCTGACTACGCCAAGCGTGGGATTGGTATGACCGTGAGCAGGGATGCAAAACCAGGCGATTCTCATAAGTCTCCCCCGCCCTTCTTCTCATCAAAGGTTGCAGCAAACAACTCACTGAATGCCCCCTTGTTTGGGATCGCAATCCCACGTTCTTCATCCCCTAACAAAAGCAGGGTATCTCCCGGCTTGATGCCAAAAACATCCCGTGCCTGTTTTGGAATAACGATCTGACCTTTCTCGCCCACTGTAGCGGTCCATGCGTACTTGCCCTTTGGATTTGACACTCTTATTCCCTCCCAAAAGTATGATTTGTTTAACTAATCATACTATATAGAAATTCCCCTGTCAAGCGCTTGTTACTCAACTTCGCCGCCCCAGACTTCGACGCAGAAACCTTTGTGACCGCATTTCGTGCAGGTAAGTTTGCGGGTGGTGGGAGTATGTTTTGCCCAAAAGGCCTCTTTGAGTGTGGGTTTGAAC
>CADBSL010000078.1 GCA_902797345.1 uncultured Eubacteriales bacterium | reverse complement strand
TAAATAGAGCCCGCTGAATAACAAAAAAGCTGGAAACTTGAAGCCAGCAGTAAATAGCTGCCGTCTCTCAGTTCCCAGCTTCTGGCTGTTAATCCCTTCTCAGCGCTTCGATGGGGTCCAGATCGGCGGCCTTTCGGGAAGGGAGCATCCCGAAGACGATGCCGATGACCATGGAGAAAAGGACCGCCAGCACCACCGACATCCAGTTGATGGCCACGGGGGTGCCGTTGAGCCGGGAGATCACCTCGGCCAGTATGATCCCGGTGATCACCCCCAGGACCCCGCCGGAGGAGGTCAGGGCCACCGCTTCCGTCAGGAACTGGACCATGATGGCCCGTTTCGGTGCGCCGATGGCTTTCTTGAGGCCGATCTCGGAGGTCCGTTCCGTGACGGACACCAGCATGATGTTCATGACACCGATGCCCCCCACCAGGAGAGCGATCCCGGCGATCCAGATTAGCATGGTGTTGGTGCTGTGGCTGAGCTGCTGGATCTCCTTCGCCTGCTGCATCAGATCCTGAGCCTTGTACTTGAATTCGGAGTCGGAAGAGACTCCCTCGTTCAGGATCTTCTCTGCCTCTTTCCCTACAGAAGTCATGGCAGAGGTGCCGGAGGTCCGGATCATGACGTTTTCCGGTTCGTCATATTGGTACAGTACCGGCCAAACGGTCCGGGGGACGAAAATCTTCCCGGAGGCGTCCTGATAGTACATATAGTAATCCTCCATAGAGGAGATGGCAGGCTCAAAGGCCTGCTTTTCTGCTGTTATGCCCACCACGGTGAAGGGTTCGCCCCGGATCTCGATGGTCTGTCCCACCGGGTCTTCTCCGTAGAAGAGGGCACGGGAACTGTCTTTATCCAGAACGCAGACCCGGGCGAAAGTGTCCAGGTCGTGGCCTGAAATGGACCGACCGGATCGGGTGGTGAGCCCGGCGGCGGTGAAATAGGCCGGATCCACACCGTACACCGTGCCTCCGGCCAGGGACTCGGACAGGTGATAGACCCCGTCGTAATCCTGCCGCATGTTGTAAAGGGAAACGTTCTCCGCCCCCGGGATCTCAGTCAGCTGTTGATATTGATCGGCAGAGATCGGGGTGATCCCCACCGGGATCCCTTCGTAGTATTCGTACGCCCAGTCCCCCTGGGAAAGCTGGATGTTCACATTGTTCACGCCGGAGCCGATCAGGTTCTTTTGGATCTGCTCGTTGGTCCCCTGGATCGTGGAGACGATGGCGATGATGGAAGCGATGCCGATGATGATCCCCAGGATCGTCAGGAAGGACCGGAGTTTGTGGGAGAAGATCCCGCGGAATGATAAACGTATATTTTCGATCATCCTAATCCCTCCATTTCATCGGTCTCTTTCGTGCGGGTGCCGGTTTTCGCCCCGTCCCCATAAGGGAAGGAGATGAAGTCCTCGTAGGAGAGGCCTTCCAGCACTTGAGTGTATTCTCCGTAATAGGTCTTTCCGCAGCGGATCGTCTGGCGGACCAGGACCCCCTTTTCTTCCTTCATCACATAGTTTTTCTGACCCTCTGTGCGGATGTAGGCCTTCGGCAGGCAGATGGCTCCTTCCGTGGACTCGCCGGTCCCTTCCAGGCTCAACTGGAGCCAGGCGTCCGGCCGTACATCCGCCGCATCTTCAAAATAGGCCATGAATCCGTAATAGGAACTGTTGGGATTCCCTCCGTAGTACATGGTCTCATCGGAAGAGGGGTAGTCGTCCAGGGAAGTGACTTTTCCTTCATACATATTGCCGTTTTCCATATCCATCGCCATGATGGGGGAGCCCACCTTTACCCGGTCCAGCATCAGTTCCGACACATAGCCCTTCATGGAGATCCCGCTGCCGGCGGAGACCTTCAGGAAGGGGGACCCGTCTCTGGGAGGATCATCTTTGTCATTCACGATCGTGACGATGCCGTCCTTTTTCGAATAGACTACACCGTCCTTCACCTGGTCCTGCATGGCCTTCAGTTCCTGCATGGCTTTTCTCATGTCCAGATCCAGACTTCGGATCTCCTGCTCTTTGGCGCGGATGGCCCGGCCCCGGTCATAGGGGGAGCCCCCCGGATCGCTGTCTGTCCAGTCCGGATCTTCCTCGTAATCGTCCGGGTATTCATATCCCTCCGGTTCCTCTTCTGCCGGCTGGTGATCCATTACTCTCCAGGCATCTTCCGGATCCCGGTAGGTCAGTTCCCCTGAGTGGATCATCCAGGAGGAGATCAGTTTGCCGGAGGCGGTATTCCCGCTCCGGACCTCGATCAGGGCATAACAATCCTCCCGGTCCCCTAAGGCGTTGAAGAAGGAGCCATAGATCAGGGCATCCTCTGTGACAAGGTATTTCCGGGGAGTTGTTTCTGTTCCTGCAGCCGCGTCCTGTTTATTGTAATAGTCCTCAAACCGGCTTCCATCCAGAGAGGTCCAGGCTTCCTTGTTTTTCGTTCCTGCCGGGGCAGCATATATAGGAGCTGCCTCCGTGCCTTCCATCACCGGCGGAGCAGAAGCGGCGGCTGAGGATCCGGTCTTTCCTATCAGGATCATATCCGTCGAAGCAGCCCCCAGGCTGCCGCCGGCTTTCAGCGTCTGCAGTTCATCCCGTGCCGTCTGCAGGCTTTTCTTTGCGGATTCCACCTCCAACTGTTTCAACTGGAGAGCGATACTTTGGCTGGTCATATCATATGCCATCAACCGGTCGCCGGCTTTGACCTGCTGGCCCCGGGTCACATAGACCTCCACGATGGTCTGTGCCGGGTCCGGATAGATGGACTGGCTGTCCGTATCGCTGATGGAGGCATCGATGGAGAGCGAATCTTCCATGGTAACCATGTCCAGCATCGCTACCGGAAACACCTCCACCCGAAGAGTCGCCGCACGGAACTCTTTGATGGCAAAGGCCCCGCCGACCAGCAGCAGCACCGCCAATACAATGATGAATGTTCTCCTCTTTTTTGTCATTTGGCTTCACCCGCCTTTTCGCTGAGAAGCCCTCCACGGAGCCGTCCATCCACGATGTTCAGGATCCGGTCCGCATGGTCGGCCACGTCTCGGTCGTGGGTGATCATGATCACGGTGGTGCCTTCCCGGTTCAACTGCCGGAACAGGTCCATGATCTGCCGCCCGCTGGTTTGGTCCAGGGCCCCGGTAGGCTCGTCCGCCAACAGGATCTTCGGGCCGTTGATCATGGCCCGGGCGATGGCGACCCTTTGTTTCTGGCCTCCGCTGAGCTGGGAGGGGAGAAAGTCCAGCCGGTCTCCCAGGCCCACATTCTTCAGGGCTTCCGCCGCAAGTTCCTTTCTTTTTGCCCGGTCCACCCCTGCGTAAACCAGAGGAAGGCACACGTTCTCCAGGGCGGTTTCCCGGGGCAGCAGCTGGAAGGTCTGGAACACGAATCCGATCTTCTTCAGGCGAAGCTCTGACAACTGGTTTTCCGAGAGGACCGAAACGTCTTCTTCATCCAATAAATAGGTGCCGCTGTCGGACCGGTCCAGGCATCCAAGGATGTTCATCAAAGTGGATTTGCCGGACCCGCTGGGACCCATAATGGCGATATACTCGCCTTCCCGGATCTCCAGATCCACGTCGAAAAGCACCGGGACTTCCATTCCTTCCACTCCGTAGCTTTTACAGATTCCTTTCATGAAGATCATCATCTCACTCATCCTCCCCGGGTATCTGTACCTTCATCCCTTCCTTCAGGGTATCGTCCGGCCAGGTGATATAATCTTCCTCCGAGAGGCCCGAGGTGATCTGGACGATGAATCCTTCTTCGTCCCGTTCGCCGGTCTCCACCCGGATCTTCTTCAGTTTTCCCCGTTTCTCACCCCAAACAAAGGTACCATCTTCCTCCTCTAAAAGGAAGCCTTCATCCAGCCAGATCCCTTCCCGGATCTCTGTCTGTCCGTAGTCCGGTTCGATGTATACGTGCTGGCCCAACATTAACCCTTCCGTGTCTTCCAGGGACACATAGAAAGGATAGGAGGAGGCCCGTTCGCCGCTGCCTTCATCCATCATCTGCTGGTTCGGATCCTGGGACACCGGTTCGGTCTCGATCGTGCTGATGGAACCGGTCCAGGTTTGGTCTTCGTTGATACGGGACCGGACGATCACCGGCTGGCCGGAGGAGAGGGACGCGATGGATTGTTCGCTGATCTTTCCTTTGATCCGGAACTGACCGGTCTCTGTGATGGAGACCACTGGCTGTTCACTGCCGGTATTATCGGTTCCGGGGGCCTCATTGACGGTCTTCACCACGCCCGCCAGGGTAGACTTCACCACCGACTGGTCGATCTGTTTCTGGCATTTATCCATTTCAGCTTTTTTCTGATTGATCTCCAGCTCCTTCTGGGAGATCTGGAGTTTGGTCTGGGTATCGCCGGCGTCCGCCTTTAGGACAGAGATCTCGTTGTTCAGCCCTTCGATCTCCAGTTTGATGGAGGCGATGCTGTTCTGGGCTTCCTTCACGTCGTACTGGAAGAGAGGTGTGTCCTTTTCTACTTCCTGTCCGGCAGAAACGAAGACGGTCTCGATGGTCCTTTCGGGATCTTTCTTGAAGTCCACGCTGCGCTGGGACTCCACCACGCCGGAGTACCGTTCCGCTAGGATGCTGTTGGCTGTCAGATCCGACACTTTCTGGACATAGACTGCATCTTCGGCGTCGCTGCCTCCGGGACTGTGGAACAGCAGCAGAGCAGCCAACAGAAATACAACTGCCGCCAGTGCTGCGATCCCGGCGATTTTCTTCTTTTTATCCAGCTGCAGGAACCGGTCCCGCAGCGATATGAACTTGTTTTTTAATTCCATGGTTTCCCCTTTCGTGATTTATAAAAATAGAATATCCCCTCTTTAGTGTACTATATACCATCGTATAAAACCTGTCAATTTCATTCTTGCTCCGCCATTCTCCCTGTGGTAGAATGATACAAACAAATGTTCTAAATCGAGATCTAAGATGGGAGATTGGAGAATGGGAGAGGAAAAGAGAACCGACAATCGAATATACATCGCCATCGACCTGAAGTCCTTCTACGCCTCGGTGGAGTGTGTGGAACGGAAGCTGGATCCCCTGAAGACGAACCTGGTGGTGGCGGACGCCTCCCGGACGGAAAAGACCATCTGTCTGGCGGTGTCGCCGTCTCTGAAGGCTTACGGGATCTCCGGTCGGGCCCGTCTTTTTGAAGTGGTGCAGCGGGTGAAGGAAGTCAATGAAGAACGCCGGCGGAATTCTCCTGAGGGGAGTCTTCAGGGCGGTTCCTGGCTGGACGAAGAGATTCAGACCGACCCGACTCTGGCTCTGGACTATATCGTGGCCCGCCCCCGGATGGCTTATTACATGAAGTACAGCACACGGATCTATGATATCTACCTGAAGTATGTGTCGGCGGAGGACATCCACGTTTATTCCATCGACGAGGTCTTCATCGACGCCACGGATTATCTGGAGACCTATGGGCTGTCGGCCCATGACTTCGCTATGACGATGATAAGAGACGTTTTGAAGACCACCGGGATCACGGCCACTGCCGGGATCGGGACGAATATGTATCTGGCGAAGATCGCCATGGACATCGAAGCCAAGCACCGGGACCCGGATGTGGACGGGGTGCGGATCGCCTTTCTGGATGAGAGGCTGTACCGGGAGAAACTCTGGACTCACCGGCCTCTGACGGATTTCTGGCGGATCGGAAAAGGGTATGCCCGGAAACTGGAGGCCCACGGCATGTACACCATGGGTGACGTGGCCCGTTGTTCCCTGGGCGGTCCGATGGAATACTACAACGAAGGATTATTGTACAAGCTCTTCGGCATCAACGCGGAGCTTCTGATCGACCACGCCTGGGGGTGGGAGCCCTGCCGGATCAGCGACATCAAAGCCTACCGGCCGGAGAACAACAGCCTCAGCGCCGGGCAGGTATTGATGGAGCCCTACGATTTCGATCATGCCAAACTCATCGTCCGGGAGATGACGGAGAATATGAGTCTGGAGTTGGTGGATAAGGGGCTGGTGACGGACCAGATGGTGCTGACCATCAATTACGACCGGACCAATCTGGAGGATGAGGGTCGGCGGAACCGTTATAAAGGTGAGGTGACCACCGACTACTATGGACGGCCGGTGCCGAAACACGCCCACGGAACGGCGAATCTGTCCCGGAAGACTGCCTCCACCCGGATGCTGGTGGAAGCAGTGATGCAGCTTTATGAAAGGATCGTGGATCCGGATCTTCTGGTCCGCCGGGTCACCATCGCCGCCTGCCGGGTGGTGCCGGAAGGGGAGGCGGCCGTTCCGGCCGAACCCCAGCAGCTGGATATGTTCACAGACCCGGAAGCCCAGAAAGCGGAACAGGAAGTGGAAGAGAAACGGCTGGAGCAGGAAAAGAATATGCAGAAGGCCCTGATACAGATCAAAAAGCAGTTTGGTAAGAATGCGGTGTTCAAGGGGATGGACCTGATGGAAGGAGCCACGGCCCTGGAACGGAACCGTCAGATCGGAGGTCACAAAGCATGAGCGGCGAAAACAACAATCCATATGCGGATATCATCGATCTGCCGCATCACGTTTCATCTACGAGAAAGCGGATGAGCCGGCGGGACCGGGCTGCACAGTTTGCTCCCTTCGCAGCGTTGACGGGATACGGGGATGCCATCGAAGAGACCGCCCGCCAAACGAAAAGCTGGCAGGACCTGTACGAGGATGACCGGGCTTCGATGGAGGACAAGCTGCAGTTGCTGGCGGAGGAGATCCTGCGCCGGCAGGAATCGGGAGAGAACCGTCCGGAAGCGGAAGCGATCTATTTCGTCCGGGACCCCTTCAAGGACGGGGGTTCCTTCCAAACCACTGCAGGAAGAGTCAAAAGAGTGGACGCCTTGAACCGTCTTCTGGTATTTGAAGAGGGGGCAGAGGTGCCTCTGGCGGATCTGGTGGGGCTTGAACTCTCCGAAAACAGTATTGAGTAATAAGTCTTTTTGTGGCATAATATACACCATAAAGAAAGAGAGGAGAATGGACCCACTACAAAATGGGTTCGGGAAAGAGTATGAGTTTTAAGAAAATCGTAGTTGCAGGCGGCGGCGTTTTAGGCAGTCAGATCGCTTATCAGTCCGCATTCAAAGGATTCGACGTGACCATTTGGCTTCGGAGCTATTCTTCCATCGGAAGATGTCAGCCCAAGCTGGAACGGCTCCACGATATTTATATGGGTGAATTAAAAGCATTAAAGGATCAGATCGGCAAGCCGAATCCGGCCTATTCCAGAGGCCTGGTGGATGATTTCACGGCCCTCACACCGGAAAAGGTGGATGAGCTGATCGCTAAAGCCGACAAGGCTTATAAAGCAGTGAAG
>CADBSL010000077.1 GCA_902797345.1 uncultured Eubacteriales bacterium | reverse complement strand
GTCTTATCTCTGAGATCACAGAAGATCAGACCTCCCAGGTTTCTCTTTTTCTGTACCCATCCGTTCAGTGTGGCCCGTTTCCCGGCGTCACCGATCCGAAGTTCACCGCACATATTCGTGCGCTTCATTACATTGCTCATGATCGTATCCTCCTAAAGCTTGTCTGTATCTTCTGCAGAAACCGATGTCTGTTCCCCGGTCTCCATATCTTTCACGCTAAATTGGCCGGCAGCCACTTCGTCATCGCCGATGATGATGGCTTTCTTCGCCCCGATCCGATTGGCATATTTGAACTGGTTCTTGAAATTCCGGCCCATCATATCCATCTGGACGCTCCGGCCTTCATGCCGCAGTTTTCTCGCCAGAGAGAGGCCGTAGCTCCTGGCCTTGTCTCCCATGGTGATGATCATATAGTCGATGGATTTGTCTTCCGGCACTTCGATGCCCTCTTCCGACAGCAGCAGCATCAACCGTTCGATCCCCATCCCAAAACCAACGCCCGGTGTTTCCGGTCCGCCGATCTGTTCCACCAGGTGGTCGTAGCGGCCCCCGCCGCAGACCGTACCCTGGGCCATGCCCTTCGTAGATACGAATTCAAAGGCGGTCTTGGTGTAATAATCCAGCCCCCGGACGATGCCCGGATCCACGATGAAGGGAATGTCCATATCCTTCAGGATGGACTGGAATTCCTCGAAGTGGTTCCTGCAGTCCTCACAGAGGTAATCCAGCATCATGGGTGCTCCCTGGACGATTTTCGCGCAGTCCTTACAATCCAGGATCCGCATGGGGTTTTTGTGGAACCGTCCCTGACAGGTCTTGCAGAGCTGGTCATACTTCGGCTCCAGAAAAGCCTTTAAAGCTTCCCGGTGCTTCGCCCGGCAGGTGGGACAGCCCACACTGTTGATCCGAAGTTCCACTTCTTTCATCCCTACCGCATCCAGCATATCCGCCGCGATGCTGACGATCTCCGCATCCGCCACCGGGCTTTCCGTCCCGAAGATCTCAGTGCCGAACTGGTGGAATTGACGGTAACGTCCCTTCTGCATCTTCTCATACCGGAAGCAGGGAGTGATGTAATACATTTTCGTCGGCTGCATTTCCTTGAAAAGGCCGTTCTGTACGAAGGCTCTGGCCGCCGGGGAAGTCCCCTCGGGCTTTAAGGTCAGATTCCGTCCGCCCAGATCGTCAAAGGAATACATCTGCTTCTCCACCACGTCCGTGGTATCGCCTACGCCCCGGACAAAAAGTTCTGTGTGTTCAAAAATGGGGGTCCGGATCTCTTTCATTCCGTACCGGCCGCATATATCCCGAAAAAGGCCCTCCAGGTACTGCCATTTCCCCGACTGGGAAGGCAGGATATCGCTGGTGCCCTTAGGTGCCTGTGTCAACATGTCTATTCTCCTTTAGTTTCTTTGAGGTATAAAGTCCCCGATATTATATTATACGTTTTTTTTGCTCTCTATGCAAATAATAATTGGAGTTTTCGGTCCAGCATCTCCTCGATCCGGTCGATATAGATCTCAAAATTGGAAACATTGGCCGAACGCTCGATCCGGGTCTGGGCGGAAAAATACCGTTTGCTGATCCCGCCGGCCCCCAGGGCGATCATGGTCTGCTGTTCATCCATGGTCCGGATGTTATAAAGACACTCTTTCCCCGGCAGGCTGTATCCCACGTTTTCAAAATTCCCCGCCATGTATTTCTGCCGGTACAGATAATAGGGCCGGTATCCGGCCTCCTTCATTCTTCTCTGAGACATCTCCACCATATCCTCCAGCACTTCGGCGTGGCGGAGGTGGTACCGGTCATCTTCCATCTTCAGTCTGGAAGCTCGCTTCAGCGCCAGCGTATGGATCGTGATATTCTCCGGACCCAGGGCGATCACTTTTTCCAGCGTATCCATCAGGTCCTCCGGTTCTTCCTCCGGCAGCCCGGCGATCAGATCCATGTTGATGGTGCCGATCCCCGCTTTCCGTGCAGTCGCATATGCTTCCCGGATCTGTTCCGGGGTATGGGAACGGCCGATAAGATCCAGCGTCTTTTGCTTCATGGACTGGGGGTTGATGCTGATCCGGTCGATGCCGTTTTCTTTGATCACCTGCATTTTTTCGAAGGTGATGGTGTCCGGCCGTCCGGCTTCAACGGTGAATTCCCGGCACCCGGACAAGTCGAATTCCCGGAAGATCTTCGATAACAGGTCCTCCAGCTGGTCCTCGTTCAAAGTAGTCGGCGTCCCGCCGCCGATATAGAAGGAATCCGCCTTCCAGCCGGTCTTTTGCATCTGACTGCCCACATATTCGATCTCCCGGTACAATGCCTTCAGATACCGCTCGATATCATCCTTCTTGGGCGTATTGGACGTAAAGGAACAATACACGCACCGGGTGGGACAAAAGGGGATCCCCAGATAGATCCCGGCGGAGCGTTCCCCTTCCACTTGCGTATACGGATACTGGTTGTGAAGGATCTCCAGCAGTAGCTCCGTCTTCTCCTCCGAAAGATAATAATAGTCCTTCATGTGGGTGCGGATCTCGTCCTCCGTCTTCCCTTTTTCCTTCAGTTCCCGGACGATCTTCCCGGGCTTGACGCCGGTCAGCGTCCCCCAGGGCAGCGTCCTGTTCAAGTGCCGGCTCAAAGCGGTATAGATCCCCCGCTTCACGGCATTTTTCAATTCTTTTTTGTCACCCGGATCCCTGCCGGGAAACTGAAAATGATTCACCGGCTCCGAAAGGCGCTTATCTTCAAAAACAACGGAAAAGCTTTGGGAAATCGCCAAAGCTTCGTCCACTGTCACTGTATAATCCTCTTTCGGTATGAACATCTTCACCAGCTCCTCGATCTCATTGACCGGGATCCGGTTGATTATTTTAATTTTATACATGATTTTTCTATGGAATCGATGAAGCATAATCGATTCCAATCACTCCAATCTCAAGTTTTAAGCTCACAGCTAAAAAAACGGATTATACTGCACTTCCCGGCCAATGGTCGTGAAGCTCTCATGTCCCGGGAAGACCTTGATCTCCGGGTCTAAGGTAAACAGCTTGCTGCGGATGGAATCGAAGAGATCCGGCGTGCTGCACAGAGGGAAATCCGTCCGGCCGATGGAGCCGTAAAACAGCGTATCTCCGGAGAACAGCCACTTGTTCTTCGGCAGCAGGATGCAGATCCCGCCGGGGGAATGGCCCGGCGTGTGGATGATCTTCAGCACGTCGTCCCCAAAGGGGATCTCGTCATTGTCATTCAGCCATTTATCCGCAACGATCGCGATGCCGCGGTTGAACATGTATTTGGAAGAATTCAGAGCCGGGCTGGCCAGGAGTTCCTTCTCCCGGAAATGAGCCAGCACCGGAGCGTGATACTTCTCCCGATACTCCTCCACTGCCCCGATATGGTCTCCGTGACCATGGGTCAGGATGATAAACTTCACCGTCAATCCCTTGGAATCGATGAACCGTTCCAGTTCCGGGTTCTTCCCGCCGGGATCCACGATAAAGGCTTCCTTGCTTTCTTCGTCATATACCAAATAGCAGTTCACCATCAAAGGTCCTGCATAAAAATGATTCATCATCAACATCGCATTCACCTCTTAAAACATCTTCGTACTGTCGAGAAGCAAAGTCACCGGACCGTCGTTTTGGATATCCACCAACATATCTGCCTGGAAGATGCCCTCTTCTACATGGACTCCGTTGCCTCTGAGCTTTTCGTTGAAATACTGATACAGACGGTTCGCCGTTTCCGGGTCGCCGGCTTCGGTAAACCCCGGTCTGCGCCCTTTCCGGCAATCCCCAAACAGGGTGAACTGGGAGACCGACAGCACTTCTCCGTCTACATCCGCCAGAGAAAGATTCATCTTTCCGTTTTCGTCTTCAAATACCCGCAGATTCGTTACCTTATCCGCAATGTAATCCGCATCTTTTTCTGTGTCTTCCTTGCCGACACCCAGCAAAACCACAAAACCTTTCCCGATCTGCCCGGTGATCTTTTCATCCACCGTCACAGACCCGGATCTCACTCTCTGCACAACTGCTCTCATTAC
The DNA here is from genome assembly GCA_902797345.1 of uncultured Eubacteriales bacterium. Classification (GTDB taxonomy): domain Bacteria; phylum Bacillota; class Clostridia; order Peptostreptococcales; family Anaerovoracaceae; genus RUG14258. Next base: position 170 of record CADBSL010000077.1, on the reverse strand, counting down.
ATACTCCTTATCAGCTATAAGCTTGGAGCTTTAGGCAGCAAGCTCAAAGCTAATAGCTTCCAGCTCCTGGCTTCTGGCTCCTCTATACTGTCGCCCGGTAGGCTTCGATGACTCCCGGTACGCTTTTCAACTTCGTCAGGATCTTTGACATCTGACCCTTTTCCGTAATG
>CADBSL010000076.1 GCA_902797345.1 uncultured Eubacteriales bacterium | reverse complement strand
CCGGAACCCAGACTGTCCCGGAGGATCACCGCCAGGCGGGCGAATTCCCGGACCTGGAGCCGTTCGCTCATTCGGATCAATTCGGCGGAAAATGCGGCATTGCTGTTCCTCATGGTCCGGACCGCTTCTCCCAGTTCTTCATAGAGGATCTTCGGCCGGGAAACCTGTTGGAATCTTTCATAATCCCCCCAGATGCGGTACACGGATTCGGTCAGGATCACTCCTGCGGAGAGAAGCATCACCAGTTTGTCCAGAAAGTAAGGGAAATCTCTTCGGATCTCCTGCATCCGCTTCTCCCGGGCGTTCTTCTGATCGCTCCTCTTCTTCCAGTACAGGAAGAAGGCCAGCAGCAAGGTGGATCCGCCGATCAGGAAATAGCGATGGCCCACGGGCGCTCTCCAGGTCACCTTGATCCCGCTGTCCAACTCTTTGGGGAGGACCGCATACCGGGTACTGGCATCTTCATTCAAGCCTTCCGTGATCTTTGAAAGGTCTGAGGAAAGCGCCCGCTGGAGATTATCCGCTTCCGGGATGCAATTGTGAGTGACCCGGGTGCTCCACTCCCGGGTCAACCCATCCAGTTCCAGTACTGCATGGAGTTCCACCGGCGCCCCCGGTTCTCCCGAGGGATAGACCCGGCCTCTTTCATCGATCCTGGATGGGTCGCTGCTGGACCATAAAAGGGTGATTCCGGTAGCCGGATCTTTTGTGATCAGATCCAGATCCGTCACGATATCCATCGGATCTTTGTTCTCTCCCAGGATCCGATTCCCCAGCTGTTGTTCAAAACGGTCCAATCGTTTTGTTTTCTCTTCTTCCGTCAGGTCCATGGGGGCCACGGTCAGATCCACGTTCCTTCGGTAGACCCGGCCGTCTATTTCGGTCTCCATCACGGCAGTGACCTGACGGGCTTCCTTTTCGTAATCGTTCCGGCGGATCTTCTCTACCGCAGTCGTTCCTCCCTGCCACAGGATCCAGGCATTCAGAGCAAACAGGACTGCAGAGAGCAGGAGCAGGATAAACACTGCCGGATCGTTTTTGATCAACTTTTTCATATCCTTATATCCATGATTTTCAGGCACATCAGTGCGGCAAACCCCACCGCCAAAAGGCACAGAGTCATGATCAGCCTTCCAGGGAGTGTCGTATACAGCACATCGGTGTAATCGCTGGAACTGAGCTGAAGGAACAGCAGGATCAAGGGGGGTGATGCTGCACAGGATCACCGCCTCCAGTTTCTTTTGCGACAGGATGCTCCGCAGTTCCTGCCTCAGACCGATCTTTTCCCCGATGATCTGAGCGGCTTTATCGATGGCCTTTTCCCGGTCTCCGCCGGATCGGATACAGATACAATAGATCTCGATAAAATTACGGATGTCTTCGATCCCGCATTCCCGGCTGAAATCCATCAGCATCTTCTCCGGGGATTCATTGGTCTGACGGATCCTCAGATCCATCTCTGTGAAGGCCCGGGCCAGCAGGTTTTTCTCGCCGTAGATCCTGACCAGGTTCTGTCTGGCAGAGGAAATGGCAGATGCGGCCTGCCGGCCGGAAGCGGCGGAGTCTGAAAACGCATACAGCACATCTTTGAACTGCATGTTGATCTCCTCCAGCTTCTGCTCCCGTCGGATGTGCAGATACCGGCTGCGGAACAAAAGCGGCAGGACGCACAGCCCCAGGGAAGGGATCAGGCTCCGGTAGAACAGCCACCCGATGGCAGCGCCGGCGGCACTGCCCACCAGATAGTAGAAAACCATTTCCCGTCTTCCCGGCCGATAGGTCTCAAAAGATGTCATGCTCTTCCCCCCACTTTCTGAGCCGGAGTTTGTCCCTTCTCTGCAGGGGGTTCTCCGTTCGCTCCAGCCCCTCTTCTCCCAGAAGGAACAAGGGGTTCATCCGGATCTCTCCCCCTTCCCCGGCGGTCACCTCACTGATCTCGATGACCTTGCGGGACAGATCGGGGAACCGTCCCAGGTGGACCACCAGGTCGATGGCGGAAACGATCTGCTTCCGGATCGCATCCAGAGGGAAATTCTCCGCCGTCAGCGCCATGGTCTCCAGACGGTACATCATCGCCTGGGCGGAATTGGAATGACCGGTGGACATACAGCCCTCATGTCCGGAATTCAGCGCCTGGAGCATATCCAGCGCTTCTGCGCCCCGGACCTCTCCGACGATGATCCGGTCCGGTCTCATCCGCATGGCGGTCCGGATCAACTGGCGGATACTGACCGCCCCTTTCCCCTGGGAGTTGGCATTCCGGGTCTCCAGACGGACCAGGTTGTCGATCCGGTCCATCTGCAGCTCGCAGGAATCCTCGATGACGACGACACGCTCTCTGCCGGGGATATATTCCGACAGGGTGTTCAGGAACGTGGTTTTCCCGGAGCTGGTACCGCCGGAAATGAAGATGTTGTGTCCGGTCTCCACCAGTGTCTTCAGAAATCCGGCCGCTTCCCGGGTGATGCTTCCCATCTGGATCAATTCTTCCATGGAACGGGTCCGCTTCGGGAATTTCCGGATCGTCAGGATCGGGCCGTTGACCGCCACATTGGAATAGACGGCATTCACTCTGGAGCCATCCTCCAGACGGGCGTCCACGATGGGCTGGATGTCGTTGATCTCCCGGTGGACACCGGCGGCGATGCGCCGGATCAGTTCTTCCAGGTGTTCACGACTCTCAAACCGGATCGGTACCGGTTCCATCCGGCCGCTCCGCTCCACGAAGACACGGTCCGGCCCGTTCACCATGATCTCGTTGATCTCATCGTCCTCCGCCAGCGGCTGGAGGATATCCAGTTCCTTCCGGGTCACATTATATACGGCTTCCGCCAACAGCTTTTTCTGTCTGAAATCCGTTTCCTCCGGCAGGCTCAGATCCATCACGGTTTTTTCGATGATCCGCCTTGCCAGATCGTCCGCCACTTCTTCCCCGCTGTGTTCCTGAAACCGCCGGCGGACTTCCGCCGTGATCCGGGATTGCTGATCCTTTGGGACCCCGTTCTCAGATAAAACATCCATCATCGATAAACTCCGCGATCCACATCACATCCTCCGGGATCTCTTCCGGGCCTCGGGCAGGTCGGCTGCCTGCCGTCTCTTCCCCCTTGAGGTGAAGGATGAATCCCGGGATATCCTTATCCTCGAACCGGTCGGAGACGCAGATCTCCAGGATCCGTTTCGAGGGGTCGGTCTCTTCTTTGATCCTGCGGAGGGCCTCCCGCATCCTGCTTCTGGAAGCATCGTTGTCCCGATACAGGACCAGGATCAGATCCATCTGTTTCAGAGTGGAAGCATACACTCCGGTGTCGGGTTCCGGAAGGATGGCCGCAAAGAAATCCGCCGGACACATTTCCCGGATCCGTCCGTACATGATCCGAAGTTCATGTTCCGACAGCGTCTGATAAGGATTCGGTCCAGGCGCCTGGAGAAAATGGATGATGCCGTTCTCGTCCAGAGCCCCATTGGAAGGAGCATCCATCAACAGAAACGGATAGCGGGCGTAGATGGCGCTGTAGAGAAAATCATCCCAGTTCCTTAGCCCTTCCCGTCTCACGGAAAAAGTCACCTCCCCGGGGACCACCCTCAGATCGGCGGCAAGGACGATCCGGATCCTCCGGGACAGTGCCGCCATGATCTTATCGGCGGCCTTCTCCAGGATCGGATCTCTGTCCGTCATCGCCATCCCGATCGTACGGATCCCGAAACGAGGAAGATCTTCTTCGTCGGGATCATCCGTCAGATCCATAAAGACGTCCTTTGCCGGACGATAAATATCCACGTCACGAAGTGCAGAGACTTCTCCCGGATGCATCTTTTCGGGGCTTCTGACGTTCCGGACGCCGGGCCCCTGAAAGAGGTTTTTCAGGCTGCCTCCCAGCAGGATCCTGTCATAAGAAGCAAAACTCTCTTCCGTTTCATCGAACCATCGGTCCGGATCCAGGCAAGCCGTCTCCATCGGGGGACATTTCCGCCGGATCCAAAGAGAAAGTGCCCGGTCATAATCGGGATCTGAGCTGGCGATCAGCATTCTGTAGTCATTCATTTTCAACACCTCCTTTTGAATTTACTATATTTTAACAGGCATATAATTGCAAATGCAACAATAAATTTTAATTTTGCATTTTTTTCACGTTTTCCGACATATTCGGTCATTGAAAAAGAAAAAAGACTGGAAATCAACTGATCTCCAGTCTTTAAATGGGAATGGATCTACTCTGTGCTTCCTTTCGTCGCCACCAGATTCGTTCCGGGGCAGATGAAATCCCGAAGCAGGATCTCACCCGTCTTCACCGGACCGGGCACTCGAAATCGCTGAAGGGTCTCCACCCCTTTTTGCAGCTCTTCCAGGGGGATGGGGACATCGGTCCGCACACTGACCGGTTCTCCTTTTTCCGTCAGCACCGTGGTGGTCAGGATCCGATAAGGATGTTCCTTTTCGTTTCGGGCATACACTTCTCCCCGGGGACACTGCCCGCCGGAGAGATCTCTCAGATCGATCCGGCAGCTGTTGGGACAGATGATGCAGGTGATGAAATGGTGATCGTCCCGGTGCAGCCGTTTTTCTTCCTTTCGTCTTTCCACGTAAGCCCTGCGTTCCTTACGGACCCGGGGCACTTCCTCTGAAGCATATCGCGAAAACGTTTCTCTGCCGGATCCTCTGGACAGGAGGAACCCCGCCGCATCCATCGCGGCTTCCTCTCCGCTTTCCGACACTTCATCCACCAGATCGTGGACATACAGAGCGTTGCCGCAGTAAAAAAGCCCCGGGACCTCTCCTTCCACAAATCCGTCCTCCGGGATCAATCCTGCGGAAAGGACCACCGTATCGCATTCTACGGTCCTTTCCAAACCGTCATCTTCCCGGATGGTGACGGAACGGACCCTTTTCTCCCCATAGATCCGGACGACCTGTGCTCCGGTCACCAATGGGATGCCGAAATCATCCAGACATTCTTTTCGGTTCCGGGAGAGCCCGCCGCAGACATCTTCTTTCTCCACGACGCAAAGGACCCGGCTCCCTTCCAGGGTGAAGCGTCTGGCCATGATCAGCCCGATGTCCCCGGAGCCGATGATGACGATCCTCTCCCCCACTTTGGTGTTCAGCAGGTTCATCATCCCCTGGGCCGTACCCGCCGTCAGGATCCCGGCCGGCCGGGTCCCGGCGATCATCAGAGCGCCCCGGCTCCTCTCCCGGCACCCGGAAGCCAGGATCGCCGCATCACAATAGTATTCCTTCGTTCCGTCCGGCCCCGCTGCTGTGATGATGATCCCGCCGTCCTCGCCTTTTCTGACCTTCAGGACCGTGGTATCATAGCAGACCGGGATACCGGCCTCTTCCATCCGGTTCCGGTATTCCAGACTGTATTCCGGTCCGGTCAGGTTCCGGCCGAACCGGATCAGACCGAACCCCGGGTGGATGCACTGACGGAGCACGCCGCCGGGCTGCTCTTCCTTTTCCAGCACCAGAAGATCCCGAAAGCCCATGCTTTCCAGCTTGACAGCCGCCGCCATCCCGGCGGGACCGGCGCCGATGATAATGACCTCCTTGCGGATCATTGGTCTTCGCCCCCTTTCAGGACACCCGTAAACAATTCGCTACCGGGGCCGTCGTAGGTCAGCCGGTCGGTGGGGATCCCGGCTTTATCCTTCAATAAGCGGCTGATATCCAGCGTGCAGAAGCCCCCCTGGCAGCTGCCCATAGAAGCCCGGCACCGGTTTTTGATGCCTTTCATCGTCGGCAGGGCCCCCAGCTTTCGGGCATTCTCCACCGCCTGCAGGATCTCCCCTTCCGTAACGGTCTCGCACCGGCAGATCATCCTCCCGCCGGCCGCCTCTTTTACCCGGGGGAACCGGCTCCGATCTCTTTCCGTCAGCAGCCGATCCTGCGGCTGGGACCCGTCTTCCCGGAGCATCCCTGCCACCCGTTTGGCGATGGGGACAGAGGCGGTGATCCCGGGGGACTCGATCCCCAGGAGATGGATCATGCCCGGAAGATCCGGATCTTCTTCCATCCGAAAATCCGTCACCGGGGTCCCGTCCTTTTCCACGATCCTGGGGCGGATGCCGGAAAAGCTCCGGATGAGTCTGAACGAACAGTCCTCCCCCAGAAGATACCGGGCACCCGCCAGCAATTCCTCCATGACCGGAGCGGTGTTGGCCATGTCTTCCGGATCTTCCGTGAATTCCGCGCTGGGACCGATCATGAGATTCCCGTGGAGGGTCGGCGTCAGGTGGATCCCCAGAACGCCCTTTTCCGGATCCGGTACCGGATACACCGGCCGGCCGATTGATCCGAAGGAGCCCTTCTCCAGCAGGTGATACTCTCCCCGGCAGGGCAGGACCCGGTAAGTGTCTTTGCCGGTCATCCGGAAGATCCGGGCGCTCCCGACTCCCGCCGCATTGATGACGATACCGGAAAGGAACTCCGCCGGATCGCCCGCTGACGTTTCCGCCAGGACCCGGATCCCGTCCTGCTCCCGGCGGAGGGACTTCACTTCGTGCCCAAATAAAAAACGGACCCCGCCGGATGCGGCATCCTCCGCCAGTGCAAGCGTGTATTCAAAGGGATCGAAGATCCCGGTCCTTCCGGACCAGAGGGCATATTTTCCTCTCAGCGCCGGCTCACGCCTTCGGATCTCTTCCTCATCCAGAATCTCAAGTTCGTCGATTTCGTTTCTCTCACCCTGTATTTTGAGCCTTGTGAGGCTTTCCAGATCTCTTTCGGTATTCCCGACCACCAGCTTCCCCGTCCGGAGGAACCCGATCCCCAGATCGGACGCCAGCTTTTCAAAGCCCCGGTTCCCTTCCCGGCACAACGCCGCTTTCAGAGAGCCGGAAGGGTTATTGAACCCTGCGTGGACGACACCGCTGTTGCGGCCGCTGGCACCGAAGCCGGCATCCGCTTCTTTTTCCAGCACGGTGATCCTCCGCCCATATACGGAAAGCTCCCGGGCGATGGCGCAGCCCACCGCCCCGGCTCCAATGATGAGAACATCCGTTTCCTTTATCATATCACCAGGCCTCCGTTCGGACTGATCACCTGTCCGGTGACGAAGCCGGCATCCTCCGAGGCCAGAAAGGCCACGATCCCGGCGATCTCGGAAGGGTCGGCGATCCTGCCCAAAGGAGTTTCCTCCTTCAGCAGCTCCGAAGCTTCCTTCGGCAGTTCCTTCATCATATCTGTATCCGTGGCGCCGGGTGCGACGCAATTGACGGTGATCCCTGCCGGTCCGAATTCCTTCGCCAGGGATTTGCTGAATCCGATGACAGCAGCCTTGGACGCGGAATAGACGGATTCACAGGAAGCACCGCAGATCCCCCACATGGAGGCGATGTTGATGATCCTGCCGGACCGGTTCCAGTACATGGCCCGGGCCGCTTCCCGGCACACGTGGAACGTGCCCTTGACGTTGATATCAAAGACCCGGTCCCATTCCTCATCGGTCACATCCTGGATCATCCCATAGTGGGAGACCCCGGCATTGTTCACCACCAGATCGATCCGTCCGCTCTTCGCCAGGATCGTCCCCATCATGCGCCGAACCGCTTCCGCATCCGTCACGTCAGCCCGGATCGCTTCCGCGTCCAGACCCTCCGCCAGCAGCCGATCTGCCAGCTTTCCGGCCGCCGTTTCGCTCTCGTTGTAATTGATATAGACCCGGTAGCCTTCCCGGGCCAGCCTTTCACAGATGGAGGCGCCGATCCCCCGGCCTCCTCCGGTCACTAATGCTGTCTTCATTTCTCTGCTCGCTTTCTGTTAAAGTCGATCGATCTGAACGAATCGATCTCCGATGCACTCCTGTATCATCTGCCGGATCCGGTCTGCCTCCTCGTCTTCCATGCAGCTTTTCGCCACGATGGCCCTTTGCTGAGGCGTGAACTCCAGGATCAGCATCGTTTTCGTTTCGATGACCCGGTTCAATTCATCGTATCGTGTCCAGTCATATTCTGCTTCGTCTTCCGCCTTGAATCCCACCCGGGTCTCTCCAAAGGCAAAATCCTGTCCCTGGTGGAAGGCGCCGCTCCGGTTCCTGCGGTAGATCTGCGGCGCTTTGAACCCCACCCTCATCTTCGGGAACCACAGCAGGACGATGAGACAGATCACGGTGATCACCAGAAACATCGTGAGATGCTGACTGGAGAAGATCCCGGCCGCGGCGCCGATCGCCACCGCCAGCAGGGCCCGCAGTTTGATGTAGTAGGGTTTGCCGTAAAACTGCTCAAATAACAAATAGTTCTTCAGATTCTTTTCCGTCATTTTTGAACGGACTTTGATCATTTCCATCCTTCGTCTCCTTGCTGATTGATTGGCTCTATTGTAACACAAAACCTCCGGACACTGCTATTCTTTTCACGGAGATTTCCTCTTCCTGACGGATTGACGCGGGGAGGCCCGAATTGTATACTTAAAAAAACAGAAATACAAACCAATTCTTATATACAGATAAAGGAGAAACAATGAATACGATCACACCGATCCTGGATCCGGAATCCGGGAAAGCCCTATACCAGCAGCTCTACGAATACATCCGGGAGGAGATCTCCTCCGGCAGGCTGCAGAAAGGGACCCGGCTTCCTTCCCTGAGGGCACTGGCCTCTTCCCTGAAGATCAGCATCACAACGGTGAGCCTGGCCTATAACCAGCTGCTGGTGGAAGGATATATCACCAGCCGGGAAAAGTCCGGCTACTTCGTGGACGTGACCGGAGAGAACATCCCCACCACCCTCTACTCCGTCCCCTATCTTCAGGATCATATCACCACCGGGGAAGACATCGCCGAACCCTTCCGCTACCGGGACCCGGCTCTGTTCGATTTTGTCAAGTGGAAAAAAAGCCTGAATTATGTTTTCAATGAGCAGACGGACCTGCTGACCCTGGAAGCTTCTCCCCAGGGAGAGTATTCGCTTCGGACTCAGATCTGCAAATACCTGTATATGACCCGGGGCGTCGTCTGCGTTCCGGAACAAATCGTCATCGCCGCCGGGACCCAGGCCATCATCGGGATCGCCTGCAGCATCCTGTCGGGAATGGGACGTAAGGCGGTGGCGTATGAAGATCCGGGGTATCTGCCGGCAGTCAGCGTTTTTCGGGATCGGGGGTTTGAGCTCCATCCGGCCTCCATCCACAAAAACGGAGTGTCCCTGGAGGAGATCCGGGGAATCGACCCGGATGTGATCTGCGTCTCTCCTTCCATCCAGTTCCCCATGGGGACAGTTATGCCCATCGGGCAGCGAAATGCGCTGATCCGGTTCGCGGCGGAACGGGGAAAGATCATCATCGAAGACGATTATGCCAGCGAACTGCGGTATTTCGGACGTCCGGTCCCTCCGCTGAAAACCCTGTCGGAACGGGCTTCGGTGCTTTACCTGGGTTCCTTCTCTTCCCTGCTCTTCCCCTCCCTGAAGATCAGCTACATGGTGCTGCCTCCGATGATGCAGCCCTACCTTTCAGGTGCGCTGGAAAACCACACGCAAACCTGTTCCAAGACGGAACAGCTGGCCCTGTCGGCCTATATCGAAAAAGGGCTCCTGCAGACCCATGTAAAAAAACTCCGGAGCCTCTATTCCCAGAAAGTCGCCCGGGTCTGTTCACTGCTGCCGGAGATCTTTGGTGACACAGTCAAAGTCCTGAGCCGGGAGTCCGGGCTGAATATGCTCCTGGAAGTCTGCCTGCCGAAGGATGCGGAAGCACTGAGCCGGCTCGCATCCGGGATCGGCATCCGGATGATCCCGCTGGATCGCTACCGGACCATAAAAAAAGACGAGGGCCCCTCGACCCTCATCTTCTATTATTCCGATATTCCGCTGGAAGAACTCCGGCCGGCTCTGGAGAAACTGGCTGAAGTCTGGCGTTTATGATCACAGATAATCCGCTACGATCGGTTCCGAAATGTCCACGTTCCCCATCAGGGACTGGGCATTTTGTCCGTCTACAGTGAATTTGACCGCATCGATCTCCGTAAAGGAATCACACAGAGTATAGACGATCTGATCGATCAGCAAAACTTCATCCAGATCGCCGCCGGTGAGGCCTTCGGAAGCAAAGTCCACGTAGGCGATGCCGTCATCCACGGTGACACTGTTCACCTTATAGCTGTCTCTCAGCATGGAGTAGTATTTGTCAGTCTGGTCCTGAGGGATCGGGTTCAACGCCCGAAGGGCCTGAACCGTGGCCATGTAGATCGTATCGTAACTGCCCCGGTCCACGGTGCCAGTTACCGGCGGCATCAGTTCGCCGTTGACGGGATCGCTGCCGTTGAACACATAGGCCGCGCTGATATAATAAAGCTTGACTTCTGCCTGGCTGGCGCCTGCCTCCTTCGACGGATCGTCCTGTGTTTCTTCGCCGGTGGCTACAGTCTGGTTTTCCTGGTCAGACGCCTGAGACTGCTGTGTCCCGGCCTGCTGGGCATCCTGAGAGGTATCCTCTTCCGCGAGCCCGCACCCGGCCGCACAAAGTCCGGTCACCATCACCAAAAGCAGGATCAGTAATTTCTTTTTCATAATGATTCCACTCCTTTCGAATTTTCTTTATCATATAACGGTTTTTATTTTCAGTAAAGCTTTTTCCTATATTGAAACAAAACAGTAATATTCAGTCATTCAGGGCTTTTCCTTTGGGCAGTTTTTTTACAAACACGTTGATTTCGATGGCTTTTTTGGAATCGGCTCTCAGCACCCGGACATTCAATTCCGTATCCCCGCAAACATAGGTGAAACGATCCCCTGCTTTCGGGATCGCACCCAGCTGTTCCAGTACCCATCCATTGACCGTGGTAACATCCATGTCTTCGTCCAGGTGGAGCGTCTCGAAAAACTCATGGATCTGAGCGGTACACAGAACATTCCAGCTGCCGTCCTGGAGCTTCAGGAAATCCTGGATGTCCACCGCATCGTGTTCGTCATAGATCTCACCCACCAGTTCTTCGATGATATCTTCCATGGTAAGAAGGCCCTCTGTTCCGCCGTATTCGTCAACGATAATGGCGATATGGGTCTTGATCTCCTGCATTTTTTTCAGGAGTTGGGAGATCTTCATGGTTCCTGGAGCGAAAGCCGCCGGTTTCACATAAGACAGGATCGGCTCATCCGTTCCGTTGAGATAGTTGTGGAAGTCCTTTTGATTCAGGACGCCGATGACATTGTCCAGCCCTTCTTCATAGACCGGTACCCGGGAGAAGCCGGTGCTTCGGAAAAGCTCCGCGATCTCCTTTTTGGAGGTCTCTGAGCTGACCGCAACGATGTCCACTCTGGGAGTGAGGATGTCTCCCGCTTCCAGATCGCTGAAAACGATCGCATTTTGGATCAGTTCGGATCGGTCTTCATCGATAAACCCGTCGGTCTCCGCTTCTTCGACGATGGTCAGGAGTTCCGCATCGCTGATGCCCTTGTTGGCTTCGATCCGAAAGATCTTTGTCAGGAGATTCTTCCAATGGGTAAAGAAGAAATTCAGCGGCATTAAGATCACGATAAAGACCCGCAGCAACGGGGCCGAAAATAAAGCGAACCGCTCCGGCGCCTCCTTGGCGATGCTCTTGGGCGAGATCTCTCCGAAGATCAAAACGATGATGGTCATGATGATCGTGGACCAGGTGGCACCGATACTGCCGTATAGTTTCACGAAGAATACCGTGGCAATGGCGGTCATGGCGATATTGACGATGTTGTTTCCGATCAGGATGGTGGACAGAACTTTATCGTATTGATCGTCCAGTTTCAGCACCAGCCGGGTCCTCCGGCTTGGAGTCATGTTCTTGATTTTGATGCGGTTGAGTGAAGTGAAGGCCGTTTCGGTAGCGCTGAAATAACCGGAAAACACCACCAGAATGGCGATCACGATAAGATAAATGATATATATTTTCAAATCAATTCCTCCGTTTGTCAAAACCTCTTACAATAATATATCAAAAAAGATGGAAAAGGAACAGATGTTGTGTTAAAATACAAAAAAATGTTTGGAATCGAGGTCTGTGAATATGTCAGATGACAATGCAACAAAGAAAATCGATAAACAATATCCCTTTGAATATACCCTTTCGCTCATCAACGGCAAATGGAAGATCCGAGTCCTCTATCTCCTCTATGAGAACGGAGTCCTTCGCTATGGGGAACTGAAAAAAGAGGTGATGGGCATCACCCATAAGATGCTGGCAAAGCAGCTGAAGGAAATGGAGGAAGATGAATTGATCCTTCGGACTGAATTTCCCCAGATCCCGCCGAAAGTCGAGTATTCCCTCACTGAAAAGGGGAAATCCCTGATACCGGTGGTCAATGATATCTGCAACTGGGGAGAAGCTCACCGCCCGGTGGTGGACGGTGAGGTCATCGTTCATAAATGGCACCTGAAATAACAGAGGCCGGAAACAGTGTTCGTACTGCTTCCGGTCTTTTTCTTTATCTATGGTTCCGGAGTGTGCTCAGGGCCGGGCAGCTACTGCATCGGGATCAGCAGCTCATCCCCCGGGTGGATCACATAGCCCTCCAGGCTGTTCACTTCGCAGATCAGGTCCACGGATTTCCGAAGATCCCGGCCGGGATCCGAAAAGTTCCGGGCCAGACTCCATACCGAGTCCCCTTCCGCCACTTTGATGATGGCGTATTCCGTCGGTCCCGTTTCTCTCAGGTCCGTCCAATCGAAGCTGATGTGGATGAAATCACTTAAGATAAAGGCGGTCATCGCCAGCAGCATCCCCAAAAGGATCACGGTCCCCAAAAACCGTCCGGTGTTGATCTGTACTCTCTTTGTTCCGTTCATTTGTTCGCACCTCCAAAACGTTTGTTCTCTCTATGTTCTAATAATAGCAGAACAAACGTTTGGAATCAAGAGCAAATGTTCAAAACAAATGTTTCATTTTTATTACAGACCCTTCATGGCCTGCAGCCCTTTGATCACGCCGATCTTGGAGTACTCGTAGGTCAGTCCGCCCTGGAAATAGACGATATAAGGTTCTCTCAAGGGGCCGTCCGCACTGAGCTCGATGGAGGAACCCTGCACGAAAGCTCCGGCTGCCATGATGACCTGGTCATCATACCCGGGCATATCCCAGGGAAGCGGCGTCACAAAAGAATCCACCGGTGCGGCCGACTGGATCCCCTGGCAGAAGGCGATGAGCTTCTCCGCGGTTCCCAGTTTCACGCACTGGATGATATCGCTTCTTTCCTCTTCCGGTCCCGGACAGACTTCGTACCCCATGTTCTCAAAGACCTTGGCGCAGAGCATCGCGCCCTTCAACGCCCCGTTCACCACTTTCGGAGCCATGAACAGGCCCTGCAGCATAGTCCGGGTCTGTCCGAAGGTCAACCCGCATTCCTTGCCGATCCCCACTGTGGTGAGACGGTAGGAAACGAGGCGGATCAGGTCCGACCGTCCGGCGATATATCCTCCCGTCAACGCCAGTCCGCCGCCGGGATTCTTGATCAGAGAGCCGGCCATGATGTCCACCCCTACTTCCGTGGGCTCCTTCGTATCCAGGAATTCCCCGTAGCAATTGTCCGCCATCATTACGATGGAGGGGTCGATGCTTTTGACGAACCGGCAGCACTCCCCGATCTCATCGATGGTCAGAGACCGTCTCCAACCGTAGCCCGCCGCCCGCTGCATGCAGACCATCTTCGTATTCGGGGTGATGGCTTCCCGCAGGGCCTCCAGGTCGATGCTGCCGTCCTCCTTCAGTTCCACCTGCTTATAGGTGACCCCGTAATCCGCCAGAGAGCCGTCTCCCGGCTGTCCTTTGATGCCGATGACCTGCTCCAGGGTATCGTAGGGTTTGCCGGTGCAGTAGATCATCTCATCCCCCGGCCGCAGGATCCCTGTCAGCGTCAGGGATAGGGCATGGGTCCCGTTGACGATGATGGGCCGGACGATGGCTTCTTCACAGCCAAACAGATCCGCAAAGATCTGCTCTGTGACTTCTCTGCCGGGATCGTTGTAGCCGTATCCGGTGTTCCAGGCAAAATGCATGTCGCTGACCCGGTTCTTCTGCAGAGCCGCCAGCACTTTGTATTGATTATATTCGGACTTGTCATCCAGGGCCTCGAATACGCCCTTCAGTTGTTCTTCCGCCTCCGAGATCCGTTCCAGGATCTCCGGGTCGATATTCAGTTCTTCGATCAGATATCGCTCAGTCGTCTTCACCGTTTTCCTCCTCAAATTCATCCAGCCATTCAAAGTTGTCGATCAGGGTCCGCTTGGTGTTCCGTTTATGAGCGGCATACAGCTGGGTCGTTGTGATATTGTCGTGGTCCAAAAGCGCCTGGACATCGAAGATGGAATTCCCCTCCTCGATCAGTGCCGTGGCGGCTGTGGCCCTCAGTTTATGGGGACTGTATCCTTCCCCTCTCCCCCGGGACATCCCGATGGAAGTATATTTTTTTACCAGATCCCGGATGGCCCGTTCCGTCATCCTTCTCTTCTGCAGAGACAGGAACAGTGCATCTTCGTGTCCCTCCCGGATCTGATCCGATTTCGGCCGTTCCAGTTCGATATAATCCTTCAGTACCTTCTCCACCGAACGGTTCAGGGGCATGGTGGATTCCTTCCCCCTCTTCCGATAGATCTTGAATTCTCCTTTATTGAAATCGAAGGAAGACACGTTCAGTTGCTGCAGTTCGTAGAGCCGGAGGCCGTAGGTGATGAACAACACCAGGATCGCCGTATCCCGGTAACGGGTCTTGGCCCAATAGGATTTTTCCTTTTCCGTGAGCCCGTTCCCTTCGAAGACCGCATCGATCATCTTTTTCACTTCGTCGATCTCCAGCCGCTTGATCTCCCGTTCTCCGGGTTTGGGCAGCTTGATCGGGTCAAATCCATCGGTGATGTTCTTCGGGATGATCTCATCCCGGTAGAGATACTTGAACAATACCGACAGCGAAGACTTTTTCCGGGACAACGACCGGTTCCCGTTCTCATAGATATAGACCGCGGTTTCAGTCTCCACCCGGTAGTGCCGGCAGTAATCGTTGATGAAAACATTGACATCCCGGGCCTTGATCTTTCCGAATTCCTCCGCGGTGATGTCCGCCGGCTTCTGCGCCTTTGTCAGACCGGTCTCCTTCACCAGATACTCACAGAAGAACCGGATATCGAACAGATAGGCCAGGCGGGTATTGGGCAGTACGCCGGTCCTGAGGTAAGAGAAGAACCCCTTCATAAAGGAAGGCAGCTCCATCTCCAGTTCCCGGCTTCTCTCCATGATCTCATGCTCCCGCCGGACGATATTGTCCGGTTTGCTGCTCTTATTGTGGATCCGAACTTCTTTTTTCTTATCTTCTCTTCTTATCGCCATGATTCACCCTCCCAATACCGGAGGATCTCCTCCAATGATCCTTCCTTATTGCCGCTGCTCAGATCCACCCAATGAAGGCCTTTATACCTTCTCAGCCAGGTGAGCTGACGTTTGGCATACCGCCGGGTATTCCGTTTGATGAGGCGGGCCGCTTCCTCCAGATCGTATTCCCCTTTCAGAAAACCGAACACTTCTTTGTATCCGATCCCCTTCATGGAGATGGAATCCTCCGTCAGCCCCATTTCTCCCAGCTTCCGGACTTCTTCCACCAGCCCCTGTTCCATCAGCAGATCCACCCGTCTGTCGATACGGTCATACAGCTCCTGCCGGTCTCGGGTGAGACCGATCAGGCAGACATCGTAGTCCGATACGGGAACGAAAGACTTTTCAAATGGCCGGAGCGCTTCTCCGGTCTCCAGGATCTCCAGAGCCCGGATGATCTTTTTCACGTTGTTGGGGTGGATCCTTTCCGCCGCCTCCGGGTCCAATCCCATCAGCATCTGGTGAAGGACTTCGCCTCCCTCTTCTTCTGCCTTTTGTTCCAGACGGAGACGGAGGTCTTTGGTGTCCGGCCGGGCGGAAAAATCCATCTCATACATCAGCGAATGGATATATAGGCCGGTCCCCCCGGAGATCACCGGCGTTTTTCCCTTCCCGAAGATCTCCCGGATCGCTTCCTGGGCTCTTTTTTGGTATTCGAACACCGAAAAATCCTGCCGGGGATCGATCTCGTCCACCAGATAGTGGTGCACCCGGGAGCGTTCTTCGTCGGTGGGTTTGGCGCTGCCGATATCCATATAGCGGTAGAGCTGCATGGAATCGGCGGAAACGATCTCTCCCTCCAGCTTCAGCGCCGTTTCGATGGCATATTCCGTTTTCCCCACCGCCGTGGGTCCTGCTATGATCAATATGCTCTTCTTTTCCATTTATACGATCCTTTTGAACATCTTCTCCATTTCCCGCTTGCTGAGCCGGATGATGGCCGGCCGGCCGTGGGGGCAGGAAAAGGGATTGCTGCATTTGGACAGGTCCTCCAGTAGCGCCCGGATCTCTTCCATCCCCAGCCGGTCATTGGCCTTCACGGCAGCCTTGCAGGACCGAAGGATGATCTTGTCCAGGGTCTTCTGATCTTTAAAGTTGGTGGAATCCGACACGCTGTCGATGTAATCGTCCAGGAAACGCTGGGCTTCCGACAGATCCATATAGGCGGGGATCCCGCTGATCCGAACACTTTTTCCGCCGAATTCCTCGATGATGAAACCGGACTTCCGAAGGAATTCCATCCAGCCGGTATCTCCGGACGCGGCGATCTTCAGGTCGGTCTCCCGGATCAGAGGCGTCATCAGCAACTGCGGAGCGGCTTCCTGCTGGTAAAAGGCGTCCAGAAACTGTTCGTAAAACACCCTTTCATGAGCGGCATGCTGATCGATGAGATAGAAATACTCTTCATCGTAAGCGGTGATATAGGTCAGGAACACCACCCCCAGCACCGTCAAAGATCCCAGGTCGAACCGCATGGTCCGGGCTTCCTCTTCCCGGGGGTCCCTCAGCTCCGGGTCCTTCGGCGCTGCCGGTGAGAAATATCCTTCCGGATGAGAAGACCGGGCGATGGAAACTGCAGACTGGGTCCTGCCGCCGGAGTAGGGTTTTTCGTCCTTTTTATCGGTCTTTAACGAGATCACTTCGACCCCCATCTTCTCCTGGGTGCCCTCCGGCAATGGATCCGCAAAGCTCACTCTTTTGAATGGAGCCACGTCCTCCCGGGCCTGAAGATCGGGCTCTGCACCCGGCTTCTCCCGCAGGATCGACTCCCGGTCAAAACGGCCTACGCCCTCCCGGGTATTCAACCGTTCGAAAATGCTACGACGGATCAACTCCCGCACCTTTTCCGGCTCATCGAACCGGACTTCTTTTTTATTGGGGTGGACATTCACATCCACGGTATTGGCCGGGACCGTCAGGAACACATAAGCCACCGGGTAACGATTCTCAAAGATCTTGTCCCCGTATCCCGCCGACACCGCATCTTCCATGGTCTTATCGGACACGTTCCGCCCATTCACGAAATAGAACTGGTTCCGACGGGAACTCTTCGTGTAGGTGGGCTGAGAAATATATCCTTCCGCTCGGATCCCGTCTTCTTCTCCTTCAAAAGGGATCAGGTTCTCGGCGGTCTCTTTTCCGTAAACGGCATAGATGTTCTCCAGCACATCTCCTTTTCCGATGGTGTGGAACATCATTTTCCCGTTGTTGATCAGCCGGAAACGGATCCCGGGATAAGCCAACGTCATCCGGCACATGAAATCGATGATCAGACCGCTTTCCGTATGATCCTTTTTTAAGAATTTCATCCGGGCCGGCGTATTATAAAACAGGTCCCGGACGATGATGGTGGTTCCTTCCGCCGCACCCACCGGGACTTTTTCCGTCACCGCGCTTCCTTCAATGGAGATCCGTGTGCCGGTGGCTTCTTCCGGCGTCTTGGTGATCATCTGGGTGCGGGTCACCGCCGCGATGCTGGCCAGCGCCTCTCCCCGGAAACCAAGGGTCTCGATGGAGGACAGATCGTTGTCCGTAACGATCTTGCTGGTGGAATGGCGCAGGAAAGCGATCTCGATATCCTCGGAAGGGATCCCGCACCCGTTATCGGTGACCCGAATGAACGTTTTTCCGCCGTTTTTGATTTCCAGAGTAATGGAATCCGCCCCGGCATCGATGCTGTTCTCCACCAGTTCCTTGACGATGGAAAGAGGCCGGTCCACCACTTCTCCCGCTGCGATCCGGTCAGCCACCTGTTTTTCCAGGCTGCGGATCCTGCGTCTGTTTATTCTTCTGTTTTCCATCTAAACGCTCTCCAATCTCCCATCTTCAGTCTCCTTTTACCGCCTTCTGCAGTTTTTCTAAAATGGAAAAGGCCTGAGATGGTGTGATATTCATGATATCGATCCGCCGGATCTCCTCTACGATCGGATCCGGAGCATAACCAAAGAAACTGATCTGTTCTTCTTCCGGCTTCGATTCGATTTCCTTCCCGGCAGAAGGGTCCTCTTCGGGAAGGTTTATGGCAAGGGCCTGGCCCTGTTCCAGTTCATCCAGCTTTTGCTGAGCGGAATCCAGCAGAGCTTTCGGCACCCCGGCGATCTTTGCCACATGGATCCCGTAGCTCCGGCTGGCGCTGCCCTCTACGATCTTATGGAGGAAGACCACGCTGCCGCCGTCCTCCAGGACCTCCACATTCAGGTTCTTCAAACCCGGCAGCTGTCCTTCCAATACGGTCAATTCGTGATAATGAGTGGCGAAAAGGGTCCGGACCTGTCTGTCCTTTTGACAAAGATATTCCGCCAGCGCCCAGGCAATGGACAGACCGTCGTAAGTGCTGGTGCCCCTTCCCACTTCATCCAGAAGGATCAGGCTCCTGGGGGTACAGGTATTCAGGATGCCCGCCAGTTCGTTCATCTCCACAAAGAACGTACTCTGACCCTGGGCCAGATTATCCGAGGCGCCGATCCGGGTATAGATCCGGTCTACGATGCCGATGACCGCCCGGTCGCAGGGAACAAAACATCCCGCCTGGGCCATCAGCACGATCAGGGCATTCTGCCGCATATAAGTGGATTTTCCGGCCATATTCGGTCCCGTGATCAACAAAAGGCTGTGATCTTTTCGGTCTATATATAAATCGTTGGACACGAAAGTCCCGTCTCCCAAAGATTGTTCGATCACCGGGTGGCGACCGTTTTCGATGGTAATGGCATCATCTTCCCGGATCTCCGGTTTCACATATCCGTTCCGGGAGCTGACCTCCGCAAAGGAGCACAGGACATCCAGCGCTGCCACAGCCGAAGAAGCCTGCTGGATCGCCGGGATCGATTCCTGAAGGGTCTTTCGGATCTCCAGGAAAAGCTCGTATTCCATCTGATTGATGCGGGCTTCCGCCCCCAGCACCACCGACTCCACTTCCTTGAGTTCCGGCGTGATATACCGTTCGCAGTTCACCAGAGTCTGTTTCCGGATATAGTTCTCCGGCACCAGTTCATAATTGGCCTTCGTCACTTCGATATAGTACCCAAAGACCTTATTGAATCCCACTTTCAGGTTTTTGATACCGGTACGGTCCCGTTCCGTCCCCTCCAGAGAGGCGATCCACTGTTGACCGTCCCGGATGGAATCCTTTAGGTGGTCCAGCTCTTCGGAATACCCGGGGCGGATGATGCCCCCTTCTTTGATCGTGAAGGGCGGTTCTTCCTGGAGGGCCTCTTCGATGAGACGGACTTCACGGCTGAAATCGCCGATCTCTTCTGCCAGTCTTTCCAGCAGCACTGCGCCGCTTCCGGTGATCTCGTTTTTGATCTGGGGCAGGGACTCCAGGGATTTTTTCAGCGCGATGACATCACGCCCATTGGCATTGCCCACCGCGATCCGTCCGCAGAGCCTCTCCAGATCATAGATCTTTTTCAATTCCTCCCGAAGATCATTGCGGCACAGATACTCATCCAGCAGATACTCCACCGCATCCAGCCGCTGACAGACCGGTTCGGCCCGGTTCAACGGTTCCTTCAGCCACTGCTTCATTTTTCTGGCGCCCATGGCGGTGCCGGTCTTGTCCAGCACACCCAGTAGAGAACCCTGTGTCTTTTTCTCGAACAGGGTCTCTGTCAGCTCCAGGTTTTTAAGAGTCGCCCGGTCCAGACACATATGATCGCTGACATCCAGCACCTCCAACCGCACCAGGTGGGAAAGGGATTGTTTCTGGGTCTCAAAAAGATACTGGAGCAATGCGCCCAGTGCCAGCGTACCCTCCGGCTGCTCCGCCAGACCGATCCCCTGCAGATCCAGGACGCCGAATTGACGCAGGATCACTTCCCGGCAGGGTCTGTTGTCAAAATACCGTTCTTCGATCCCCCGAAGGAAACCGTCGCAATTGGCTTCGATCTCATCGACTTCCTCCGGCATCAGACCCGGGTCGTGGAGGATCTCCTTGGCCTTGATCTTTGTCAGTTCGCTGATCAGATCTTCCCGGAAAGAGCTTCCCCGGAATTCTCCGCAGCGGATCTCTCCTGTGGAAAGATCGCAGTACGCCAGTCCTGCCGACCCATCCGAAAGGTGCAGACAGGCCAGATAATTGTTTTCCCCCTCTGAAAGGGTCAGGGGGCTGGTCTGGGTCCCCGGTGTGACGATACGGATCACTTCCCGTTTCACCAGTCCTTTGGCAGTGGCCGGGTCCTCCATCTGTTCGCAGATGGCCACGTTGTACCCCTTTGCGGTCAGCTTCGCGATATAGGTATCCGCGGCATGATACGGCACCCCGCACATCGGAGCCCGTTCCTCCATCCCGCAGTTCTTTCCGGTCAGGGTCACTTCCATGACCTTGGATGCCGTCAGAGCATCCTCAAAAAACATTTCATAAAAATCGCCCAGTCTGTAGAACAGGATGCAGTCTTTATACTGCTCCTTGGTCTTCAGATACTGCTGCATCATTGGCGTGTATCCCATTCCATCACCTCTCCCACCAGGCTGTAGGTCTTTGCCTCGGTGATCCTCACAGGGACGATCTGGCCGATCATTTCCGGCCGTCCTTCAAAATTCACGATCTTCATGGATTCTGTCCGACCCGTCAGGGTTTTGCGATTCTTTCGGCTGGGGCCTTCCACCAGCACTTTTTCGATCCGTCCCTCATAGACTGCGTTGTTCTCCGCCATTCCCTCGTCCAGGATCTCCCTCATCCGCTCAAAGCGGTCATGCTTCACCGGTTCCGGGATCTGGTCCTCATACTCCGCCGCCGGCGTACCGGGTCTGGGGGAATACAGGAAGGTGAAGGCGGAGTCGTATTTGACTTCTTCCATCAGGGACAGGGTTTCCCGGAAATCCTCTTCGGTCTCCCCGGGGAACCCCACGATGATGTCGGTGGTAATGGCGATCCGGCCCTCTGTGGCCTCCCGAAGCTTTCTGATCAGTTCCAGGTATGATCCCCTGGTATATTTTCGATTCATTCTCTTCAGCACTCGGTCGCTCCCGGCCTGTACCGGAAGATGGATGTGGCAGGCCAGCTTTTCACAATCCCGGTAAGCACCGATCAGTTTGTCCGACAGATCCTTGGGGTGTGAGGTCATGAACCGGATCCGTTCGATCCCTTCGATCTCGTTCACCGCGTAGATCAGGTCAGCAAAATCCATGTCGAAACCGTCTGCCAGACCATAGGAATTCACGTTCTGCCCCAGCAGCATCACTTCCCGGACACCGCTGTCCGCCAGTTCACGGATCTCTTTCAGGATATCCTCCGGCCGGCGGCTCCGCTCCCGTCCCCGGGTATAGGGAACGATGCAATACGTGCAGAAGTTATTGCACCCGTACGTGATATTCACAAAGGCCTTAAAGGGATACCGGCGTTTGGCCGGAAGCCCTTCGAAGATCCCCCGGTGCTCCTGCCACACCGAAACGACCTTCTGCCGTTCATTGAGTATTTGGGTGATGAGTTCAGGCAGCTCATGGATATTGTGGGTCCCGAACACCAGATCCACCCAGCTGTATTTCTTTTTGATGGCATCGATGATGTGTTCCTGCTGCATCATACACCCGCAGACCCCCACGATCATCCCGGGCTTTTCCCGGTGGAGCCGCTTCAGCTGCCCCAGGCTGCCGAAGAACCGTTTGTCCGCATTTTCCCGGATGCTGCAGGTGTTGATGAGGATAATGTCCGCATCCGATCGCTTGGGCGCCTCCCGGTAGCCCATATTCTCCAGCAGTCCGGCCATGATCTCCGAATCATGTTCATTCATCTGGCACCCGAAAGTCATGATATGATAAAACTTCTCTCTCAATAGATTCTCTCCTTAATATTAACTATTCCTTAAATTTAAATTATATCATACTCCGACCTATTATCCTAACATTATTTCAATAAAAGAGCCTGCGGTTTACGCAGGCTTCAGGTCAATAGTGGATGTCTTATTCCTGTTTTTCCAGCAGTTCCACAAAGGACTGCACCGTGGACACGTCCGCAAGATCTTCTTCGTCCAGTACGATACCGAATTCGTCTTCGATATACATGGCGATGTCCATAATATCCAGGCTGGTCAACTGCAGATCATCGATCAGGTGAGCATCCGGCTTGATGGCGGATTCATCGATCTGGAAATTGGTGACCATATACTCTTTGATTTGTTCAATCATTCTTCCATCTCCCTTCGAGTGTCATCCTAAAGGGTATTATACATAATTCGCAGGGCAAATCAATACTCTATTTCAAAAATCCAGTGAGATCCTCCGTTCTCTCTTCGGGCGATCCGTCGGATCTCCGCCTGTCCTTTGGGCTCCTGGAAGATCCCCCACAGTGACTGCAGACTCGGGTCGTCAGTCAACCGATCCAGGCCCTCCGCCTTACCCTTTACGGCCACAGGGGGCCCGCTTTCCGCCTCCGGTAAGGCACTTCGGATGTACTCCTCAAGATACATAGGCTGCCACACCTCCCCGGTCTTCCGAAAAGTCTCGGATCTTCTTCTCGCTGAGACGGATCGACTTTTGCACGGCGGTTTTGGAGATCCCCAATTCCGTTCCGATCCGGCTCATCGACAGTCCCCGGGCCCTTAGCGTCAGTACCTGCATCTGCCGGGGCGTCAACAGTTCTTCCCCGTACTGATCCAGAAAGATCTGCAGTTCGTCCAAAGAATTTTTTCGTACTGAGCGGATATCCTCGGTCAGTTGTTCATACATTTCCCGGAGCATCTCTTTTTCTTCTTCGTTCGTTTCTTCGCCGATCTTCCGGGAGATCCGACTTCGGCTTTGTTCGTATTCCTGAAGGATCCTGTTCCACTCCACTCCTACTCCCTCCTTTATATTCTCATTATTGTTATATTATGTAATTATTACTATAATTTATTCTGCCCGATCTGTCAATAAATAATTGTAATTATCTAGAAAAGTATGATAAAATATTCCTGTACATTGATGTGGATTTCGATTAAAATAATTAAATGGTCGTTCTGACGGCCTTTCGTAAGGAGAAAAGGAATAAGGGAGGTTATGGCAATGAGCGGAAAACGGGGATTTGATCCGGAAAAGTATTTGGAGGAACAATCCAAATACATTCTGGAGCGCATTAACGACGGACAGCGTCTGTACATCGAATTCGGGGGAAAACTGATCTACGACAAACACGCCAAGCGGGTCCTGCCCGGCTTTGACGAAAATGCGAAGATCAAACTTCTGTCCCGTCTGAAGGACCAGCTGGAGATCATTATATGCATCTACTCCGGCGATATCGAGCGGAACAAGACCCGCCACGATTTTGGGATCACATATGATGCGGAAGTCCTGAAACTGATCGATGATTTCCGCAGTTACGAGCTCAGTGTCAACAGCGTGGTCATCACCCGCTATACTCCTCACCCGGCGACGGATGCGTTCATCACCAAGCTCCTGAGACGGAATATCAAAGTATATACTCACAAAAAGACCGCCGGCTACCCCACGGATGTGGAAAAGATCGTCAGCGACGAAGGCTACGGTGCCAACCCTTACATCGTCACCACAAAGCCCATCGTAGCGGTCACCGGCCCCGGCCCCGGGAGCGGGAAACTGGCCACCTGCCTGAGCCAGCTCTACCATGAAAATAAGCTGGGCCGGAAAGTGGCTTATTCAAAATTCGAGACCTTCCCGGTATGGAATATACCGCTGAAGCACCCTCTCAACGCCGCATACGAAGCCGCCACCATCGACCTGAACGATGTGAACATGATCGACTCCTTCCACCTGGAGGCCCACGGCGTCAAAGCGGTGAACTATAACCGGGATCTGGAAATGTTCCCGGTGATCAAGCGGATCATCGAGAGGATCACCGGCGAAGAATCCGTTTATCAGTCTCCGACCGATATGGGTGTCAACCGGGTAGGATTCGCCATCACCGACGATGAAGTGGTCCGGGAGGCTTCCCTTCAGGAGATCATCCGCCGCTATTTGATCGCCAAGTGCGATTATAAGGTGGGCAAGCTGACGGCAGAAGCATTGGATAAAGCGAAGCTTTTGATGGACGACTACAATCTCCGGGAGGAAGACCGAAAGGTCGTGGTGCCGGCCCGGGAAAAGGCGGAACAGGAAAACAAATCCATCGACGAAAACAATCAGATCTCTGTCATGGCGCTGGAGCTGCCTGACGGCGCCATCGTTACCGGCAAAAGCTCCAAGGTCATGGATGCAGCCTCTGCCTGCATCCTGAACGGGATCAAGGAACTGGCCGGGCTGGCGGATGAACTTCATCTGATCTCGCCGGTCGTACTGGATCCGATCCAGTATCTCAAGTGCAATGTCCGCCGGAAGGACCAGGCGACGTTGGATCTGGGGGAAATGCTGATCGCACTGACCATCTGCGCGGCCACCAACCCCACCGCGCAGCTGGCGCTGGAAAAGCTGTCTCTCCTGAGAGACTGCAAGGCCCACAGCACTGTATTAATGAACAAAAACACGGAAATGGCTCTGCTGGATCTGGGGATCGACTGTACCTGTGACCCGGTCTTCCAGTCCCAGAATCTGTTTTATGTGTAGTCTATAGTCTTAAGACTGAAGTCTGAAGATGAAAAAAGATCCTTCGTTTCGCTCAGGATGACGATTGGGAGTGAGGAGCTCGGAGTTTAGAGCTGGCAGCAGGGAGCTGAATATCGAAACAATAAAGGAACGGTTGAACATCACCGTTCCTTTTGTTATACCCTTTTGCTTCAAGCTTCAAGCTTCTGGCTCGCCGCTTCCGTATTTCCCCTTCCCCCACCTGGGCGCCAGGGATATGATGAATACCGTCGATACGATCATGGCGGCGCCGATCCAATCGATCAGACCAAAGGGGATGCCGAACCAAAGGATGCCGACGATGGCGGCCGTCAACGGTTCTACCGCAGCATATAACACAGCCAGATCCGAACCGATGATCCGAACCCCTTCCATAAAGAAGAAGAAGGACAGGATGGTCCCAAAGAGGACGACCCCTCCGGTGGCCAACAGACATTTGAAGTCCAGCGTGCCTCCTCCCAGTTCCCAGGGCTGACGGATGAAGAACATGAGGATCCCTCCCAGCATCATTCCCCAGCCATTGACCCGGAGAGTATCGAACTTGTGCAGGAGCCGCCGGGGCTCCAGAGAATAAAAGGCCATCAAAACCGCTGACATCAAACCGACGATCAATGCGTTCCTGGAAAAAACCAGTGTGTGGATATCTCCGTGAGTCGACAAAAGGAATAATCCGCCGACTGCCAAAAGCACTGCGATCATTTCGGATTTATTGGGCAGATGGAAGGCCCGAAGGGCCACGTAGATCACGATGATGACCGAACCGGTATACTGGATCAGGGTACCGGTGGCGGCATTGGAGAACTGGATGGCGCCGAAATAGGTGATCTGGACACCGGCCATCCCCAATAGTCCGTATAATAAAAGCTCGATCCGGTCCAGCCTTTCCTTCCAAAGAAAGACGGTGCTTCTCCCTTTTTTGGCAAAGGAAATGGCCAGCATGATGACGCCGGCAGCCAACAGCCGCACGGTGGTGAGCCACACCGCGTCGAATCCCCCTACCTCAAACAGATACTGACCGAAGGTGCCGGACAGGGCCCAGCACACCCCGCCCAAAGCCGACAGGAAGGCCCCTTTCACGAAACTGTCTTTCGCAAGAAACATAATACACTCTCTTCTCTGTAATAAAAAACTCTGCTGCATTCAGCACTTATACGGATGATACAGCAGAGTCCGGTGATTGAAAATCTTTTGCTTTTATCGAATCGCTGTATGCACACAGATCCGAAAACGTTCTTTCAACATGCGGATATTCAGCGGGAATTCCGGCCCTTTTTCTCCATCGATATCGACGCCGGTATTCTTCTTTTCCGTCTCGATCAGGACGTTGTCCGTGCGGATAAACTCCACATAAGGGCTTTTGAAGTGGGTCCTGCGAAGGAAAAGATTGACGGTATTCAGGAACTCCAGCGGTGGGCAATCCTTGAAGATCAGCACATCCAGCTTCCCGTCATGGACCGAAGCTTTCGGGGAAACATCCTTAAACCCGCCGATCACACTGCCGTTCATGATGAACATCATGAAAATCTTCTTCTCGGAGGTCTCTCCGTCGATCGTCACTTTTACGTTAAAGGGTTTGATCTCCGGGATCATCTGGATCCCCTGAAGATAATAGCCCAGCATACCCAGGGTGTTCTTGACCCGCTGGTCTGTTTTCTGGCTGACTTCGATGATGGAACCCAGACTGGCTTCATTCACGAAATACTTTCCGTTGATCTCCCCGATATCCAGAGGGATCGTGTAGTTGCTCATGGCGATCCTCAGCATCCCGTCCAGTGAGGTGGGGATCTCCAGGTGATGAGCCATGTCGTTGGCTGTGCCCGTAGGCAGGATCGCGATCGGTGCGTGGTAATCCGCCTGGACCATGGCATTGATGCAGATATCCACCGAACCATCTCCGCCGGCGATCAGTACTTTTGATACGGAATCCTTATCCAGTGAATCCAGGAATGCTGCAATGGGCTCCGGTTCCCGGGTGATTTTAAAGGGAATGATCTGTAGCCCGGCATCCTGGAACCGACCGATGATCGTATCCAGGTGGGAAGCAAAGGTCTTCTTCCCGGAATGACTGTTGTATAACAACACAACATTATTTGCGGACATATTTCATACCTCCGTCATTCAATAATCGTTTTAAGGTCTTTCTGACCTTCCCTATCATATACAAGGAGCCGGTAAAAATCAATCCCCTGTAAAAAATATTTTCGTCATTTTTCTTCGACAGTTTTTCGAGGGCTTTTTCTGCTGCTGACTGGGGATCCCGGCAGATCTCCACGTGTTTCGGATCGGCTCCTTTTTGCTGCAAAACGGCGCTGTACTCCCCGGCTGACAGCTTTCGGGGGCTGTCGGGCTCCGTCACGATCAGATCGTATGCGATCTCCGCCAGCATCCCGGCGATCTTCTCATATTCCTTATCCTTCAAAACCCCTGTGACCACCAGCAGCCGGTCTTCCCGCCGGAAGCGGCCATGGACCCAGTCGCACAGGGCCTTCACGCTGTCTGCATTGTGAGAGCCGTCCAGAACGATGGTGGGATCGGTATTCAACACTTCGATCCTCCCGGGTTGTTTCGCCTCTCTCAGGCCCGTTTTCAGGGCTTTCTCCGGGATGCAGAATCCCTGAAGCTGTTCCAGAAGGCGAAGGATCTGGAGGGCGCAGAAGGCATTCATGGCCTGGTGTTCTCCCGGCATCCCGGTCTTCAATCCGGTGAAGGTCTTCCCTTCCAGCTCCGCATCAAAACCCACTCCATCTTCCGCATCCTCACGGATATGGATCTTCTCCTTCCGCATATGATAGACCGGAGCACCGACTACCGAGGCTTTCCCCTCCAGCACCCGGATCACGTCCGGATCTTCAGATGCATAGACCAGCGGCACGCCGGGTTTGAGGATCCCTGCCTTTTCCCAGGCGATCTCTGCCGAAGTATTGCCCAGATAATCCATGTGATCCAGGGATACAGAGGCGATGCAGACTGCCATGGGG
>CADBSL010000075.1 GCA_902797345.1 uncultured Eubacteriales bacterium | reverse complement strand
CTTTTCTTCTTCGCCCGGCTTCCACGGTCCGAGACCGGCAGCAGCCTTTTCTTCCAGTTCTTCTTTCCATCTCTTGAAGAGTTCATAACCAGCCTGGGTACCTCTGTTGGTAACGATACCGGCCATGTAGTTAAAGAGGTCAAAGCCGCTCAGCGGAGACGGTTTTGCTCTGGCTACTAATGTAGCGTCCTTCCACATCTGGGAAGTCTTATTGGACTGTTCCATAACAGCGCTGAATTTGTCATAGTCAAATTTCTTGCCTGTGATGTTTTCCAGTTTTTTGATCGCTTCTTCGATCTGGCCCTTCATGTACTTCGCAGCGTGAGGCTGTACATCGTAGGTGTGGTTGAACGGCAGGTCAAAGATGATGAGCGGGATATTCAGTTCTTTTGCCAGGTTTTCATACCATTTCAGTACGGTGTGGCAAATGTTGCTGCAGCTGTAAATGAAATCCGGCATCGGAATATTTTCAGCTTCCGCATACTTTAACTGAGCATAACCGAAGTTTACACGTGCATAGGAGCACAGGTCGATGGAATAACCTCTGCCTTCAGAGTTATCGATGAACTTCTGTGCTTCTTTTCTGGCGCCGATAGCAGCCGCGTGGTTTTCCGGATATACTACGCTGATATCCATTGTGGTTAATAATTCCTGTGGAGCGATCGATGTGGCCCAGGCAACGAGTTCGCCGTTTTCCTTTGCTTCCATCGCACTCTTGTAGTGGTTCGCCATCAGATCATTCAGCATCTGTTTTGACGAAAGCTTTTCTTTCTGTTCCAAAGATAGTACCCTCCTTCATTGTAACATTCGAACATATACACAAAAGCATAACTAAATACCGTCAAAGGGATGCGCTCTTGAAAAAACCTTAAAGTATATATGCATCTTTTCGCCGGCTTTCATTATCTTCTGGTATGCTTCAACAGTTACATCAAGTATACTATGATTCATACTTCTTTTCAAGTGCAATTTGTAGGGATTTTCAGCGCCTTCCATCGAATTTTTACTGTTTACAATCAATTTATCTTCTTTTCTTCGTAAACGATTACAAAAAATAAAAAAAGAGGGCCAAAACCCTCTGTTTTTCAAGGTATTTTTTACCTTATCATGGTGCCGATCCCCTTGTGGGAAAACAGCTCGATCAGGATGGTGTGGGGGACCCTTCCGTCCAGGATATGGGTCCGGCGAACGCCCCCTCTGAGAGCCTTCACACAGCAGTCAACTTTGGGGATCATCCCGCCGGTGATGACGCCCTCTTCCACCAGACCCGGCACGTCCTCCGGGTGCATCTCGCTGATAAGGGAAGAGTCGTCTTTGGGGTCTCTCAGGACCCCCTTCACATCCGTCAGCAGGATCAGTTTTTCCGCTTTCAGGGCCACCGCCAGCTCGGAGGCCGCCGTGTCGGCGTTGATGTTGTAGGAGGTCTCCTCATCCACCCCCTGCGCCACGCTGGACACCACCGGCACATAGCCTTTTTCGATGGCATTCTGGATCAGTTCCGGATCGATCCGGACGATCTCTCCCACCAGGCCGTAATCATTGCCGTTGGGGGCCTGATACTTTCTGGCCTGGATCGTGGAACCGTCCAGCCCGCAGAGACCGATGGCGTTGCCGCCCTTGCGGTTGATGGCGGAGACCAGATTCTTGTTCACCCGGCCGCAGAGCACCATCTGGACGATGTCCATCGTCTCCTCATCGGTACAGCGCAGTCCATCCACGAACCTGCTTTCCTTTCCGGTTTTCTTCAGCATTTCACTGATATCCGGGCCGCCGCCGTGGACCAGCACCACCCGGATCCCCACCAGAGACAGCATGATGATGTCGCTCATCACCGCCTCTGACAGTTCTTCGTTGATCATGGCATTGCCGCCGTATTTGATCACAACAGTCTTGCCGTTGTATTTCTGGATATAGGGCAGGGCTTCGATGAGGATCCCCGCCTGGTCTTCCTGTGTGTATGAATACGTCATTGTTTACTCCTTCTATTATCAAGTCCGGTAATCCCCGTTGATCTTGACATAATCATATGTCAGGTCGCATCCCCAGGCAGTGACGGAGTTGGTCCCTTCCTGCATGGTGATGTTGATCTCCACTTCGTCTTCCGACAGGACCTTCAGCGCCTGATCTTCATCAAATTCCAGCCCCTGTCCACCGGTGCAGACTTCGATGCTCCCGGCCCTGGAGGCGAACCCGATGGTGACTTCCGCAGGGTCGAATTCTTCTCCGGAATACCCCATCGCACACAGGACACGGCCCCAGTTGGCGTCAGACCCGAACATGGCGGTCTTCACCAGAGGAGAGCGGATCACAGCCTTGGCGATCACTTCTGCCCGTTCTTCTCCGGAAGCTCCGGTCACATTGCAGGTGATCAGCTTGGTGGCGCCTTCTCCATCCTTGGCGATCTTTACCGCCAAAGTCCGGAGAACGAAGGTCAGAGCCTCCCTGAAGGCTTCATAGTCTGCCGTCCCTTCCGTGATGAGTGCATTCTCTGCCAGTCCGTTGGCCAGGATCAGGCAGGTGTCATTGGTGGAAGTGTCTCCGTCCACGCTGATCCTGTTGAAGGTGACCCGCACCACGTCCCGCAGCATCTTTTTCAGGGTCTCCCCTTCCACCGCCGCATCCGTGGTCACAAAGGACAGCATCGTGCCCATGTTGGGATGGATCATCCCGGAACCCTTGGCGATGCCGCCGATCCGGACGGCCTTTCCGCCCAGTTCCAGCTCCACGCTGATCTGCTTCATCACCAGATCCGTGGTCATGATGGCTCCGGCGGCGTCCTCGCTTCCTTCATAGGACAGGGCTTTTTCCGCTGCCGGCAGACCGTTTACGATCGCGTCGATATTCAGGGTGTGGCCGATGACGCCAGTGGACGCCACCAACACTTCTTCCGGAGCCAGCCCCAGGATCTTCGCAGTCTCTTCACACATTTTCAGAGCGTTTTCCTCGCCCTGCGGGGCACACGCATTGGCGTTCCCGCTGTTGCAGACGATGGCCTTCGCCTTCCCGTCCGCCACATTTTTCATGGATAAATATACCGGCGACGCCTTCACCTGATTGGTGGTGAAGGTCCCGGCTGCGGCGCATTCCACGTCCGAAACGATCAGCGCCAGATCTTTTTTTGCCGTGTTCCCGTCTCCCTTGACGCCGCAGTGGACGCCGGAAGCCCGGAACCCCTTCGGGGCACAGACCCCGCCATTGATTTCCTTGTACATTCTCTTTCTCCTTTTCAGCCGGAAGCTGTGAGCTGGCAGCTATGAGCACGCTTCAAGCTACAGGCTGTTATAAATCCAACATTAACTCCATATTCTGGACCGCCGCGCCGGAAGCGCCTTTCCCCAGATTATCGAACATGGAAGCCAGCAGGGTCTGCTCCTCATTGCCGCTGACCACGATATCCAGATAATTGGTCCCAACATTCCGGTTGGACTCCAGGTAACCCCTGGGGTCGATGGAGCCTTCTCCCGCGAAGGGCAGCACCCGGATGTATTTCTGTCCCGAATAATAGTCTGATAAATATTCATGCAGGATCTTCGCCGAAACCGGCTTCTCCAGAAGGTCATTGTGAAGCCCTACCGTCGTGGTCATCCCTGCATAATAATCACCCACGATGGGGAAAAACAGCGGTTTTCGCTTCAATCCCGTCACCGCCATCATCTCCGGTATGTGTTTATGCGCCAGGGCGATCCCATACTCCCGGCAGCTGTCCAGCCTCCGGTCAGTCCTTTCGCCCTCGTATTCCGCGATCATCTTCTTCCCGCCGCCGCTGTACCCCGTCAGGGAATGGCAGCTCAGCGGAGCATCCTCAGCCAGGATCTTTCCCCTGACCAAAGGCGCCGTCAGAGAGATGAATCCGGTGGCATGACAGCCGGGATTTGCCGTACGCTTCGATCTTCGGATCCGTTCTTCCTGGCCCGGTTCCAGCTCCGGAAAGCCGTAAGTCCAACCCTTCGCCGTACGGTGAGCCGTGGAAGCGTCGATGATTTTCGTCTCGGGATTCTCCACCAGTGTCACCGCTTCGATCGCCGCCGCATCCGGCAGGCAAAGGAATACCAGGTCCGATCGGTTCATGATCTCCCGTCTGGCTCCGGCATCTTTTCGGAGTTCTTCCGGCAATGTCAACAGTTCAATATCCTGCCGGCCGCCGAGTTTTTCGTAGATCTGCAGACCCGTGGTCCCTTCTTTTCCGTCGATAAACACCTTTGCTGTCATTTCTCTGTCTCCTCTCACATCATAACAAGACCCAGTATACCACCGTATGCATATTTATGCAAGGATTTTTTATAATTATGCAAAGAAAAAAGGAGCAGCTAAGCTGCTCCTTCTGGATTTTGATTGGATTACTCTTCGATCGCTGTTACAACGCCGGAACCTACGGTTCTGCCGCCTTCTCTGATAGCGAATCTCAGTCCTGCTTCGATCGCG
>CADBSL010000074.1 GCA_902797345.1 uncultured Eubacteriales bacterium | reverse complement strand
CAGTCGCAGCTGGAAGCCCTGTTTGGAGACCGGGCCTACTTCGCCCAGTCGGAAAGCCACCTGGTAGAAGCCATGACCAGAGGCTGCGACAAGGGAAGTGCGCTGCGGAGGCTCCGGGAGATCCTGGGCTTTTCGAAAGAAGAGATCATGGGCTGCGGGGACAATACCAATGACCTGCCTCTGCTGCTGGAGAGCGGGACGGCCATTGCCGTGGCCAACTCCGTGCCGGAATTGAAGGCGGCGGCCACCTATGTGTGCGAAGGAGAACGCAGCGAAGGCTTCAATGAGGCCGTGAAGAAGTTCGTGCTGGAAAAGTAAAGGAGACCAAACGATGATGAAGAGACTACTGGCCATCCTGCTGTGCGGGATGCTGATGATCACGCTGTGTGCCTGCGGGAGCAGCAGCGATAGTGAAGAACCGGCCTCTGCCGGAGAGGAAGCGACGGCTGCAGCCGCGTCGGAAGGACCTGCGGAGGAAGAACGACAGGAAGTGGAGGCGGCAGAAGAAGAAGATCTGCCGGAGCTGGAAGAGATCGACGCCATCCGTTTAGCCACGGACTTTGCGGTCCAGACCGCCATCGAAGAGCAGGAAGACGGTATGGTCTTTGAAGTCGAAGAAGCGGAGATCCTGGACGAAAACCAGGACGCCTGGCTGGTGTCCATCCCGCTTTTGGAGTACTATAACGGAGAGCCCGCCGGAGGCGTGGCCTACATCTACCGGGTGGATAAAAAGAACGGTGCGGTGAAATTCGTCACCGGGGCCCAGGACTACTGGGAAGGAATGATCGACATCACGGAAGGTGTGGTGGCGGAAGATGCGGCCGAAACCGAGTACGCCGAGTAAAAGCAAACACAGTAAATCACCCGCTCCGAGGGGGTTTGGAGCGGGTGATTTTTTGGTTGTTGCAATTTTGTTTTAAGAAGGAATTTATGAAAAACACTTTTGTGTGATTCGCTTGTTTTCTTTTGATAGCTATACTATACGGCCCGAACCTTAAGATTAGTTTAAGTTCAGGTGAACTTTTCGTGACATTTTCCCTGTTGGAAAACATTTATGTTAGAATAAACCATGAATTCTTGCGAAAACAGGCAAAGGAGTGAGAATACTCATGAAAAAGAAAGTAATCCTGTGGATCGCCCTGGCGATGATCCTGACCCTGGGTGCAGTCCTTACCGTATCCGCAGAGGATACGATCCATGTGAAGATCAACGGGAACGAAGTGGCCTTCTCGGAGAATCTGGGGCGGCCCTATGTGGATAGCGTCTGGCGGACTCAGGTGCCCCTCCGGGCAGCCATGGAAGCCTACGGGGCCTATGTGGATTGGGATCCGGATGGCCGGATCGCCATCGTCCAGTATCAGGGCAATACCGTCTGGCTCCCGGTGAACCAGAATTACCTGGTAAGAAACAACGACATCCTTCCAATGGACACGGAAGCGGTGATCAATAACGGACGGACCTATCTGCCGATCCGGTTCGTGGTGGAAGCCTTAGGAGGCAGTGTGACCTGGGATCAGGCGACGCTGACCGTGGGGGTCACGAACCCCAGCTACCCGGCTAAACAGACCGGCGGGACCCCGCTGAAAACCAAAGGAGTCTACGATGCATATAACAATGCCTTGCTGATCGGGGATTCCCGGACCCAGGGGATCCAGCAGGCAGCCGGCATCACCGGCGCAGACTTTTTCTGTGAAAACGGATTGACCCTGCGGAAAGTCATGAGCGGTGGCCGCGTGGCAGACGGGACCTATACCACGGTCCAGGAAACCGACGAGGAAGGGAACGTCACGGAAAAGAAAGTAGCCAATACCGTCAGCCTGGCGGAGAAGCTCCAGAGCAAACAGTACTCCCGGGTCTTCATCATTCTGGGATTCAACGACGTAGGTTGGCAGACCCCGGCGACCTTTGAAAAACAATACGACCAGATCATCAAACAGATCCGGGCGGCTCAGCCCAACGCCATGGTAGTGGCGGAGAAACTGATCCCGGTGACAGCAGCCCGCTCCCGGACGGACCGGTATTTCAACAATACCGCCATCGCCCAGCACAACGAGATCATCGAAAAGCAGGCCCGGGCCAACAGCATCCTCTGCATCGACCCCACCTGGTGCGTGGCGGCGGAGGACGGGTCCATGGACCCCGGATATTCCTTTGACGGGATCCACCTGTACGCGAGAGGCTATAAGCAGTGGGCCCAGTTCGTAGGGCGGATCACCCCGTAAATTCCCCTCTCAGTCTGCTGCGCCAAGAGCGCTTCAATAGCTGAAAGATCGAATGGTCTTTCAGCTTTT
>CADBSL010000073.1 GCA_902797345.1 uncultured Eubacteriales bacterium | reverse complement strand
CGTTCTTTGATGTATTTGATGCACCGTGTACAGATATGCTTGTTTTTGAAGCATCCGACGTTTTTGGTGCTGCCGCAAATGGAGCAGGATACCACAAAGGAGGGTGGATCCGGTTCCCGGACCTGATCCGCGTCGATCAATGTGGACAGATCCAGATACTTTTTTCTGCGGCCTTTTCTCTTCGGTTCGTTGTCTTTTCGTTCTACATCCATATCGATACTCCTCAAACTTACTGAAATTGTAATAACTGCATTTTTTCATACTATATCTCTCATAGTTTGAGAAGTCAACAAAGGTTGCACTTTTTCCCGATTTTCCGACATATTCGGTCATTGATCCTGGTCGCCGGCCGGGGGTTCGGCGGGGAGTTTCGGATCCACGTAAAGGGTCTTATTGTGGTCGAAGATCACCATGCCGGGTTTGGCGCCGTTTGGTTTTCTGACGTACTTCACCAGGCAGTAATCCACCGGGACGTTGGCGCTCATCTTCCCCTTGCTGTAGAAGGCGGCGATGGAGGCGGCCTCCGCCAGGGACTGTTCGGAAGGGGTCTTCCCTTCGGTGAACAGGATCACGTGGGTGCCGGGGATGTCTTTCGTGTGGAACCACAGGTCCTTGGAGCCGGCGGTCTTCAGGGTCAGCTGATCGTTCTGGACGTTGTTCCGGCCCGCCAGGACCCGAAAACCCTCCGAAGTACGGAATTCGTGCGGGGGCGTGGCGGCCGGTTTCTGTTTGGAGCCGGGACCTCTGCGGCGGATATATCCGCCGTTCACCAGTTCCCCCCGGATGTGGGAGACATCGCTGAATTCCTCTGCATCCTCCAGGAGCTGGGCAGTGGCTTCCAGGTAGTCGATCTCTTTTTCCGTTTCCTTGAGCTGGATGTCTTTCTGGACCTGAGCGGTCTTCAATTTATTGTATTTTTTATAATACTTCTGTGCATTCTCCGAGGGAGACAGCCGGGGATCCAGGGAGATCTTCAGGATATCACCGCTGTAATAGTCCACCAGCTCCGCTTCGGACTGTCCCTGCTTCAGCAGGTGGAGGTTCGCGAAGAGCAGCTCTCCTTTCAGCCGGAACGTGTCCGCATCCTCTGCCCGGAGCAGGTCCTCCAAAAGCTTGGATTTTTTCAGATA
Organism: uncultured Eubacteriales bacterium; assembly: GCA_902797345.1. Lineage (GTDB taxonomy): Bacteria > Bacillota > Clostridia > Peptostreptococcales > Anaerovoracaceae > RUG14258. The sequence goes on along the minus strand of CADBSL010000073.1, from coordinate 20,784 downwards.
GAGCTTGTCCAGGGCGCTCTTCAGGATCCGTTCCAGGTCGGAGGAGCGCTGGCGGAGGGTATTGGTGGTGCGTTTGCGCCGGTAATAGTATTCTTCCGCTTCTCCGATGGTATCGAACCGGACCGCTTCGTAGACCTGGGAGTAGTCCCTGCGGTCGAAGCAGTGGAAGTCCACCGGAGCTTTCTCCTCATCCATCCAGACGGTGGGAGTGTAGTCCCCTGCCCGCATCGCTTCCGCAAAGTTGGTGAATACCCGGTAGAGCCGGTCGATCTCCCCCTGGCTCAGAGAAGAGCAGGGAGCGTCGTCGTCCACACGGGCCTGGCTGCACAGAGAAATGGCGAAGAAGGTGGAGAATCCCATGATCCCGTTCACCAGGGCCTGCCGGACCCGTCCGGGAGCATTCCGGATCAAATCATCCATATCTTCCTTTTGGAGTTCATAGACCGGGATCTTATCCTGCTTCGGCGGATAGACATAGGGCATCCCGGGCAGCAGCTGCCGGTACCGGTTCACATCAAAAGAGATCTTTTTGATGGCATCCAGGATCCGCCCCTTTTCATCATCCACCAGAGTGATGTTGCTGTGCTTGCCCATGATCTCCACGATGAGTTTTTTGGTGATGGGGTAGCCCAGTTCGTTGAAGGAGTCCAGGTGGAATTCCACGATCCGCTCGGTGTCGATCTGAGTGACTTCCCGGACCCGGGCGCCGTGGATATGCTTCCGAAGAAGCATACAGAAAGTAGGGGGCTGCTCCGGATTGGGAGGAGTCTGGGTGATCAGCTGGATCCGGGCGTCGGAACTGTTGGCTGAGATGAATGCTTTATATTTTTCCTTCCCCCGGTGCACCGAGAGGACGATGTCCATGGGGTCGGGCTGATATACTTTGTCGATGCGCCCGCCGCTCAAAAGGTCATTGAGCTCGTGGACGACGCTGGCTGTGACGATCCCGTCAAAAGGCATGTCTTCTTCCTCCTGAATAGTTGCGAATTTTGATATTTGTCAGTATAATGTTATATTATAACACAATCGGGCAGTGAAACAAACTGCCGGAGGAGGAAGTATGCACCTGTGGAAAATGCACGGCTGCGGCAATGATTTTTTGCTGCTGGACAACCGTGCAATGGTAATAAAAGAAGAAGATAAAAGCGCTTTTACGGCGAAGATCTGCGACCGTCATTTCGGCGTTGGGGCAGACGGGTTCATCGCCCTGGAGGACTCGGACACCTGTGATATCCGCATGTCTTTTTTTAATGCCGACGGAACAGAGGATACCATGTGCGGCAACGGGATCCGCTGCCTGTCCAAATTTGCCCGGGACATTGGCATGGTGGACAAAAAGGAGTTTACCGTAGAGACGGGAGACGGCATCAAACAGATCCGGGTGACGGAAGAGTCGGAACGGGTCTCCAGTGTGGTGGTGGATATGGGGGGATTCACTTTCGATGCGGAAGAGATCGGGATCGAATGTGAAGACCGGACTTTCATGGAACACCTGATCACCCTGAAGGACGGAACGAAGATGCGGATGAGCTGCGTGAGGCTGGGGGTGAACCACGGCGTCATCTACGTGGATGATGACCGGGATTACCCGGCCCTTTACGGAGAGGAGATCGAGAATCTGCCGATCTTCCTGAGAGATATGAATGTCAATTTTACCCGCTACATCGACCCGGGACACCTGGAAGTGAAGACCTGGGAAAGAGGCGTCGGGAAGACCCTGGCCTGCGGCACCGGCAGCAGCTCGGCGGCCCTGATCACTTCCCGGCTGAAGGAAACGGAGGAAAGGATCCACGTGAAGGTCCCCGGCGGGGAGCTGGTGATCCGGATCGAAGGAGATACGGTATATATGGAAGGTCCCGCGGAAAAGGTGGCGGAGATCGAGATCAAGGAGGCACTATGATCAAGAGCATGACAGGATTCGGAAGAAGCGAGTATTCCGACGGAAAAAGAAATATCATCGTGGAGATCAAATCGGTGAATCACCGGTACTGCGATATTTCCGTGAAGATGCCCCGGCGGTATTCCTTTGCGGAAGACAAGATCAAGGCGATCGTCAAGGAGACCGCCAAAAGAGGGAAAATCGACGTTTCCATCATGGTGGAGAACGTGGCGGCGGAAGACACCAATATCCAGCTCAATACGGCTTTGGCGGCCCAGTACATGGACCGTTTGAAAGAGCTGAAGGAGACATTCGGACTGGAAGGCGAGATCACCCTGCAGTTCCTGTCCGAGCTGCCGGACGTCATGAAAGCGGTGCCGGATGTGGAAGATGAACAGGAGATCATCGATGCCCTGTCCATCCCGGTGAGAGAAGCGGCAAAGCGGCATGATGACATGAAGATCGTGGAAGGGGAGAAACTGGCCCAGGACATCCTCAAACGGGGCCAGATCATCGCCGGATATGTGGCGCAGATCGAAGCAGTCTCCGACCAGGTGACCCGGAGCTACAAGGATAAACTGACGGAAAGGATCAAAGATCTGATCGGCGGGAATGCGGAGGTGCCGGAGGATCGGATCATCACCGAAGCGGCGATCTTCGCGGACAAATCCAATGTGACGGAGGAACTGGTGCGGCTGGACAGCCACATCCGTCAGATGAGCTCCATCATCCTGGACAGCCGTCAGCCGGATGGCAAAAAACTGGATTTCATCGTCCAGGAAATGAACCGGGAGGCCAATACCACCGGCTCCAAATCCGCAGATATCGGTATCACGAATATTGTGGTGGAAATGAAGAGTGAGATTGAAAAAATAAGGGAACAAGTACAAAATATCGAGTAATACTATTGTGTTTAAGGGTAAAATGAAGTAAAATAATTAGACAATGTTTTTTTCGGCAATCATATGGAGGTAGACACAATCATGGCAATCAAATTAGTGAACATCGGGTACGGCAGCATCATTTCAGCAAACAGAGTCATCGCGATCGTCAGTCCGGAATCGGCTCCGATCAAACGAATGATCCAGGAATGCAAAGAGACGAACAAGCTTATCGATGCCACTTATGGCAGAAAGACCCGATCCGTTATCATAACCGACAGCGATCACATCATCCTTTCCGGCATGCAGCCGGAGACGGTAGCAAACCGGCTGGCGGATAAGCCGGTGGAAAAGCAGGAATAACGGGAGGCACTTATGGCAGGGTTGTTATTTGTCGTGTCAGGACCCTCTGCAGCGGGGAAGGGAACAGTCTGTAAACGGGTGTTGGCCGAAACAGATCTGGAACTCTCCGTTTCAGCGACAACGAGGAAACCGCGGCCGGGAGAAGTCCATGGTCGGGAATACTATTTTATGACGGAAGAAGAGTTTGTTCGCACGATCGAGGAAAACGGATTTGTGGAACATGTACATAACTTCGGATGCCGTTACGGGACCCTTGTCCGGGACGTGGAAGAGAAACTGTCCCAGGGGAAGGACCTGATCCTGGAGATCGATGTCCAGGGCGGATACCTGGTCCGGGAAAAGTTCCCCGACTGCATCCTGATCTTCCTCATACCGCCCACACTCACGGAACTGGAACACCGGATCCGGGGACGTGGGACCGAAGACGAAGCCAGCATCCGCGACAGACTGCTGACTGCCGAGCGGGAGGTGGAATGCCTGAAGGATTACGATTACCTGGTAATCAATGACCAGCTGGATGCGGCGGTGGAAGACATGAAGTCTGTGATCCGGGCGGAACAATGCCGGGTCACAAAGAACAAATACGACAGCACAGTTCAATTTTTTAAGGAGAGTCGATAGAAATGCTATATCCTGAGATCAATAAATTAAGAGACAAAGCGGGAAGCCGGTACTACCTGGTTTCCATGGCAGCCAAGCGGGCCAGAGACCTGATCGCCGGTTGGGATCCGGAGAGGGGATACCGCAAACTGGACAGCACCATTGAGACCGACAAGCCGGTATCCATCGCAGCGGAAGAGATCGCCAGGGGGCTGTTCACCTACATCCCGGCGGAAGAACTGCCGGATGAGGAAGAGGCAGAAGCGATGGAAGCCGCTGAAGAGGCGGAACCGGAAGGAACGGCTCCGGAGGAAGAAGCAGCGGAAACGCTTTCCGTTGACAGTCCGGCGGAGGAAGAATAGGTTGACGAAGGACACCCGGGGGTGTCCTTTTTTTCGGCAGTATAGGAGAAACGATCATGAAATACATCCAGTTAGCTCTGGACAATAAAGCGGCAGCCACGAATATGCTCTACACCTATGCCTGCAGTGATGACGACGTCCGGATAGGAGACGTCCTCCAGGTACCCTTTGGAAGCGGGAACCGGACCCGGACCGCGGTGGTGTTCCGGGTCAGCGATGCGGCCGGATACGACGAGTCCAGGATCAAAACGGTTTCGGGAAAGGGGACGCCCCTTCTGACGGAAGAGGATGTGCACCTGTGCGAGGTCATGAAGCGCCGGTACTTATGCCGTTATGTGGACGCGATCCGCTGTTTTGTTCCTTCGGGATATAAAAAGCTCCAGGATCAGCTGAGGATCACAGACCCGGAGCAGGCGAAAGCCTTTCTGGAAAACCCCAAAAGCCCCCGCAGACAAAGGGAGCTCATCGACATCCTCCTGCGGCAGGGGCCTGCGCTGAAGAGCGATCTGAAACGGCATTTCGGCATCGATTATTCCGTGATGGCGGCGGCGGAGAAAAAGGGACTGGTGTACCGGGGAACCGTGGAAAAACGGCGGAACCCCTACAAGGCGGTCCTGCCGGACCGGGAACGGTTCAACGGACTCACCGAAGAGCAGGAAGCCGCTTTCACTGAGATCCAGGCTGCTATCCAAAAGGGGGTTTACCGGGGCTTCCTCATCCACGGGGTCACCGGCAGCGGCAAGACCCGGCTTTACATGGAGGCGGTCCGGGAAGCTTTGATGAAGGGCAAGACTGCCATCGTCCTGGTGCCGGAGATCTCGCTGACGATCCAGGCCATTGAGAAGTTCCGGGGTGAATTCGACCCGGACCTGGTGGCGGTCCTTCACAGCCGGCTCTCGGAAGGAGAACGGTATGACGAATGGGAACGGATCCGCCGGGGTGAGGCCCGGATCGTTTTGGGGGCCCGTTCGGCGGTCTTCGCGCCGGTAAAGGACCTGGGGGTCATCGTGGTGGACGAAGAGCACGAGTCTTCCTATAAAGCGGATAATCCCCCGAAATACGACACCAGAGAGATGGCGGAGGAGCGGGCCAGGTACAACGATGCGGTGCTGATCATGGGCAGCGCCACGCCTTCTGTAGTGAATTATTATCGCAGCGAAACAGGTGAACTGAAGCGACTGGAGCTGAAAAAACGGTATAATGAAGTACTGCTGCCCCAGGTGGAGGTGGCGGACATGCGCCGGGAACTGCAGCAGGGGAACAAAAGCGTCTTCAGCGTTGCTTTGTTCCGGCAGATCCGGGAGAGCCTGGATGAAAAGCGTCAGGTGATCCTGTTCCTGAATCGGCGGGGCTATGCGTCCTTTGTTTCCTGCCGGAACTGCGGGTTCGTGATGACCTGCCCCGAGTGCGGGCTGTCGCTGACCTATCATAAATCGGAAAAGGCGGCGGTATGCCACTATTGCGGCAGAAAGTTCCGGGTCCCGGAGATCTGCCCGGAGTGCAAAAGCCCCTATATCAAAGAGTTTGGGACCGGGACGGAAAAGATCGAAGAGCTCACCAGAAAGCTGTTTCCCAAAGCAAAAGTGGACCGGCTGGACTTGGATACCACACGGCAGAAAGGAAGCGCAGAACGGATCCTGGGAGCTTTCAAGGCACATCAGACCGACATCCTCATCGGCACCCAGCTGGTGGCCAAAGGACTGGATTACGACAACGTCCACCTGGTGGGGATCCTGGCGGCGGATATCTCCCTGCACATCCCGGATCACCGGGCGCCGGAGACCACCTTCCAGCTGATCACTCAGGCCGGCGGAAGGGCCGGAAGAGGAGACCGGCGGGGCAGCGTGGTGGTCCAGACCTACAGCCCGGAGCATTACGCCGTGCAGTGGGCGGTCCGGGGAGATTACCGGCAGTTCTACGAGAATGAGATCCGGATCCGGCGGGCGATGCATTACCCGCCCTTCGGGAACGTGATCGTGTTGTCCTTCCTTCATGAAGAAGAGGAGAAAGCCCGGCAGTGCGGGGAGGATTTTGCCCGGGAACTGCAGAGGACCCACCCGGAATTGTCCGGGGAGGATCTGCTGGGGCCCAGACCCACTCACATTCCCAAAATTAGGGGTAGATATCGCTACCAAGTATTGATAAAATATATGGATAGGGAGATGGAGGATTTCCTGGAAGAACTGGATGGCCTTCGTATGCGTTTTGCGGCGGAGCGGCACAGGGATGTTTCAGTGGGGATCGACATCAACCCCTACAGTATGACTTAAACAGGATCAATGGAGGAATAAATAGATGGCAGTTCGAAATGTGTTGATCGAAGGGGACGAGACCCTTCGTAAAAAATCGAGAGTAGTCACGGAGATCACGCCCCGTATGCGGACGCTGATCGAAGATATGGCAGAGACCATGTACGCCAATGACGGTGTTGGGCTGGCAGCCCCACAGGTAGGCGTGCTCCGCCGGGCGATCGTTATCGATATCCGGGAAGGAGAGGAAGGACTGATCCAGCTGTTCAATCCGGTGATCACGGAAAAGAACGGGACCCAGACGGTGGAAGAAGCCTGCCTCAGTGTGCCGGGGATGTCGGCAAAGCTCGAACGTCCCTTTGAGGTAACGGTGGAAGGAATGAATCCGGAGGGGGAAAAAGTGGAGTATCATGCCCACGGATTCCTGGCTCAGGCATTTTGCCATGAGATCGACCACCTGGACGGGATCCTGTACGTGGATCACCCCCACGAACGGATCGAACCTCAGAGAGCAGAGGAAGAGGGGGCAGACGAGTAATGAAGATCATTTACATGGGAACGCCGGAGTTCGCGGTGGAACCCCTTAAAAGACTGAAGGCGGACGGCCACGAGATCGCTCTGGTGGTCACCCAGCCGGACCGGCCGAAGAACCGGGGGAAGAAAATGCTCCCCACACCGGTGAAGGAGGCGGCCCTGGAGATGGGGCTGGAAGTGGTCCAGCCGGAAAAGGTGAAGGGAAATGAGGAGTTCCTGGAGAAGATCCGGGAACTGGATGCGGATATCGCCGTGGTGGCGGCCTACGGGCAGATCCTGCCGAAGGAAGTGCTGGAGGCACCGAGACTGGGGTGCCTGAACATCCACGCGTCCCTGCTGCCGAAGCTTCGGGGGGCAGCCCCGATCCAGAGAGCTCTTCTGGAGGGGTACCTTTACTCCGGCATCACCATCATGAAAATGAACGAGGGGCTGGATACCGGCGATATGATCGACAAGAGGATCGTCAGCATTTCCGGTATGACGGCGGACGAACTCCACGACGAGCTGATGGACCTGGGAGCGGAGATGATCTCGGAGCTGCTGGGGCTGGCCGAGACCCAGGGAGAGGAAGCTCTTCGGGGAGAACCCCAGGACGATGCACAGGCAACTTATGCGCCCCGGATCGAAAAGACGGAAGCGCTGGTAGACTTCAATGAAACGGCGGATGACGCCTTCCTGAAGATCAATGCCATGGATTCCTGGCCGGGAGCATACACTTATTATAAAGGACAAATGATGAAGATGAAGGACCCGGAATGGTACGGGTCTGACTATACGGACAGCAAATGCGGCGAGATCCTGGAGGTATCCAAGAAGGGGATCGTCATCAAATGCCGGGATTCACAGCTTCTGGTGAAGACCATCCAGTTCCCGGGCAAGAGAGCCATGAGTGTGGCGGAGTTTATTAAGGGTAACGAACTGGAAGAGGGCGTTATCCTGGGACAGGAGTAAGAAATGAGCGGTTACTACGGTTTTTCCATGGGCTGGTATGCCTCGATGATCCTGTTGATCCCGGCGGTGATCTTCTGCTGGTGGGCCCAGTCCAAAGTCAAAGGAAACTATAATCGGTATTCACAGGTCCGGAACCTGCAGGGGCTGACAGGGGCCCAGGCGGCCCGGAAGATGCTGGATGCCAACGGCCTCCATCACATCCAGGTGTTGGAGACCAGGGGCCAGCTGACGGACAATTACAACCCCACCAACGGTACGGTGAATCTGTCGGAGGGGGTCTATGGCGTGCCCACGGTGGCTGCGCTGGGGATCGCCTGTCATGAATGCGGGCACGCGATCCAGCATGCGGTAGGCTATTCTCCGCTGAAGATCCGCAATGCCATCATCCCCGTCACCCGTTTTGGGTCGAGCCTGGCCATCCCGGTGTTCTTTGTAGGGCTGATCATGTCCTTGCCGGGGCTGGAGACCGCAGGGATCCTGCTGTTCTCCTTCGCGGTGGTCTTTCAGGCCATCACCCTGCCGGTGGAATTCGACGCCAGCCGGAGGGCGCTGATCCAACTGAAGGAACTGGGGATCGTATCCGATGACGATGAGTACGACGGGACGAAGAAGGTGTTGACGTCGGCGGCTCTGACCTATGTGGGAGCCCTGCTGATGCAGCTTCTGCAGCTGGTGCGGCTGATCCTTCTGAGCCGGTCCCGCAGGTAATGAAATGGAACGAAAAATCGCTTTTGACATATTGAATACAATCGAAAACAACGGGGCCTATTCCAATCTGGCTGTGAATCAGGCCCTCAAAAAAGCGGGAAAAGAAATCGACGGAGCCTTCGTCCGCAGGATCGTGTACGGAGTCCTGGAGAACCGGATCTGTCTGGATTATTATATTTCCCGCTTTTTGAAGTCCCACATCGATGAAGTGAAATCCAAATCCCTCAATCTCCTGAGGATGTCGGTCTATCAGATCCTGTTCATGGATTCGGTGCCGGATTATGCGGCGGTGAATGAGGCGGTGAAGATCGCCAAAAAAGAACTGGTCCACCAGGACGGCTTCATCAACGGTGTGCTTCGGAACGTGATCCGCAACAAGGAGAAACTCCATCTGCCGGATCCTGAAAGGAACAGGCTGAAATACCTGTCGGTCCGTTACAGTTTTCCGGAATGGATGATACAGTATCTGATCTCCGGTTACGGAGAGGCTTTCACGGAGGATTATATGCGGGCCGCTGGGGAGGTGCCTCCGCTGACGGTCCGGGTGAATCGGCTGAAAACCACGCCGGAGTCCCTTTGCAGCGAGCTGGAGGCGGAAGGGTTTGACGTGAAGCCCGGGAAACACTCCCCCAATGCCCTGGAGCTTCGGGGCCGGGACGTGCTGTCTTCCAAGGCTTTTCGAGAGGGAAGATGTACGGTCCAGGACGAAGCCTCCATGCTGGCCGTGGAGCTGCTGGACCCCAAACCCGGGGATACGGTGATCGATCTGTGCGCGGCACCGGGAGGGAAATCCGTTTATGCCGGGGAAAGGATGGAGGACCGGGGAAAGATCTTTTCCTGGGATATTTCCGCATCCAAACTGGGTATCGTAAGCCGGACGGCAGAAAAACACGGTCTTTCGATCCTGGAGTGCGAGGTCGCGGATGCGACTAAGCTCCGGAAGGACTTCGTCGGGACCGCGGACCGGGTGATCTGCGATGTCCCCTGCAGTGGGCTGGGGGTGATCCGAAGAAAGCCGGAGATCCGCTATACGAAGAGTCTGGAGGATATCCGAAAGCTCTGCCGGATCCAGTATAGGATCCTGGAGAATGCTGCCGCCTACCTGAAACCCGGCGGCACGCTGGTTTACAGCACCTGCACCGTTTCCCCCATGGAAAACGGGTCGCTGGTGGATCATTTCATGAAAAAAAACGGGACCCGTTTCGAAGAGGTTCAGAGAAGACAGCTTTCCCCGGCCTCCGAGGGGACGGACGGATTTTTTATGTGTAAAATCATAAAAAAATCATAAAAACGCCTTTTAATTTGTCTTAAGATAAATTACAATAATTATTTGACAAGCTGATTCATGCATACGAAAGGGAAGACGATGGAAATTGGGGCTTGGTCGGATAAAGGCCGTATCAGAGAGAATAATGAAGACAGCTTCTTCGCAGAAAAGGACGGAAGCATTTTTATCGTAGCGGACGGGGTCGGTGGACAGAATGCCGGTGAGGTCGCCAGCGGGATCGCTGTGAGCGAGATCTCCGGATATTTCAATCAAAACCGGGACATGCTGAAAAAAGGCAGCCGCTATGTGTTTGAATGTGTAGAAAAGGGGATGCTTCTGGCCAATGAGAAGATCCTGGAGAGATCCGAGGAGAAGGAAGAATTCTCGAAAATGGCCACTACGGCGGTGATCGTCGTGATCCGCGGAAGCTGCGCCTATATTTCCAATGTGGGAGACAGCCGGGCGTATCTGGCCCGGGAAGGACAGCTCATCAAACTGACAGAAGACCACACGATGGCGAATCAGCTGATCAGGGAAGGAAGACTGACAGAAGAGGAAGTCCAGTTCATGGCTCAAAAGCAAATCGCACTGAATATGTTCAGCACCATCACCAAAGCCCTCGGGGACAATGAAAAGGTGGAGCCGGATCATTTTCTGGTGGAGCTGGAGGAGGATGACATCCTCCTGCTGTGTACGGACGGATTGTATAATGAGGTCTCCGGGGAAGAGATCCTGGAGATCCTGCAGAAGGAAAAGGATATGGAATCTGCCTGCAAAGTGCTGGTGGACAAAGCCAACGAAGCAGGAGGCAGAGACAATATCACAGTGATAACGATCAGGATCGGGGAATAGTATATGAACAGATTATTAGCGAAACGCTACGATATCCTGGGGAAGATCGGCGAAGGCGGGATGGCTATCGTTTACAAGGCCAAGGACGTGCTCCTGAACCGCTATGTTGCGATCAAGATCCTCAAACCGGAATTCCTCGATGATAAAAAATTCATCGAAAATTTCCGGCATGAGTCACAGGCTGCAGCCAGCCTGACTCACCCAAACATTGTCAATATCTATGATGTAGGTCTGGAAGGGAAGAACATCAACTACATCGTAATGGAATATATGGAAGGGGAGACACTGAGCTCCATCATCGAGCGCAAGGGAATGATGAGCGATGCGGAAGCCATCGACATCGCCAAACAGATCGCTTCGGCTTTGGCCTGCGCTCACAAAAACAACATCATCCACCGGGATGTGAAACCCCACAACATCTTAGTCAATGAAGAAGGAGTAGCCAAGATCACCGATTTCGGGATCGCCAAGGCGGTCTCCAACACCACTCTGGTAGCCAGTGACAAGGTGATGGGTTCGGTCCATTACTTCTCGCCGGAGCAGGCCCGCGGAGGCTATGTGGACGGGAAGTCCGACCTGTACTCGCTGGGGATCGTGATGTATGAAATGGTCACGGGGCAGGTGCCCTTTGACGGGGACAATCCTGTTTCGGTGGCGATGATGCATATCAACAAGGAATTCCCCCGGCCATCCAGCATCAACCCCAACATCTCTCCGGCTCTGGAGAATGTGATCATGAAAGCCACCCAGAAGATCCAGGTGGACCGTTATGAAGATGCGGATGACATGCTGGCGGCGCTGAATGCCATCAACCCCATGGGGGGCAGCGGCGTATATGGTTATTCCGAGGAGAATACCGGCCGGGCACCGGTCCACACCATCGTCATGGACAGATTGCCGGACGAGGGTGAATACGAAGAAGAAGAGTACTATGACGAGGATGAGTACTACGATGATGACGAGTACTATGATGACGAGGAGTACTACGACGAGGAATATGAGGACCCGGAACCGGTCCCAATGACGAAGAAAGAAATGAAGGCCGAAAAGAAGGCGGCAAAGAAAGCAAAGAAGGCGAAAAAGAAAAAGAAAAAGGGCAAGTTCTTCACTATGGGACGGTTCTTCGGGATCGTGCTGGGGATCCTGCTGGCGATCGCAGCCAGCTTCGGTCTGTTGAAAGGCATCGACTACTTCACCTTGCCGGAGATCAGTGTCCCGGATCTGATGGGAATGGATTATCGGCAGGCGGAAGCGCTGCTGGACAGCATGGGGCTGGATATGGAGATCGACGACCGGGTCTACAGTTCAGATTATGACCAGGATAAGATCTGCAACCAGGATCCATCCTCCGGCACCCATGTGAAAGAAGGCTACGCAGTCCACGTCACGGTCAGCAAAGGCGTCAGCAGCAGCGACGTGCCGGATGTGATCGGCAAGGAGTTGTCGGAGGCCAAGACGCTGATACGAGACAGCGGATATGAGGTGGGCACCATCACCCAACAGGAGAGCGATGAGCCGGAAGGCACCGTCATCGACCAGACGCCTCGATACGGGGATCTCGCTAATCCCGGAGCCACCATCGATCTGGTGGTCAGCACCGGCAACAGCGATGAAGCCGTCACCATGATGAATCTGGTGGGGACGGATCTGGAGTCGGCGGTAACGACCCTGGAAGCGGCCGGGCTGACCCTGGGAAGGGTGACGGAATCCTACAGCAATCAGTATTCCGCCGGTGTCGTCATGAAACAGAGCGTCGAGATGGGCAAATCTGTTTCTCCCAAGACAAAAGTCAATCTGGTGGTCAGCAAAGGGGTGGATCCGGATTCCGGCGAAACCCAGGTACAGACCACCACCGTGCCGCTGACCTTTGATTACAGCTCTGTGGAAAGCGACGTCTTTGAATTGAAGATCAATCTGGTGCAGGACGACAGAGTCAGCACGCTTCACGATAAGCTTCACTACAAAGCAAACAGCGGGGAACAGATCAAGATCTCCGGCAGCGGTAAAGGAAAGCTGATGGTATATTACGATGATTTACTGGTAAGTGAAGGGACGATCGATTTTGAAACAGGATCCTACACCTATTAAGGGAACGATTATAAAAGGCATCGGAGGTTTCTACTATGTAGAGACCTCCGACCTTGTCTATGAATGCAAGGCCAAAGGCCGCTTCCGGAAGAGCGGACACACTCCCATGGTGGGGGATGAAGTGATGATCCTCCCGGGAAACCGGGAAGGGGAGGACGTGATCCTGGAGATCCTGCCCCGGATCAACGAATTCGTCCGGCCGCCGGTGGCGAATGTGGAGGTCAGCCTGATCGTAGCGGCTGCGGCAGAACCTGCTCCGATCTTTTCGTTTATTGACCGGTTGATCGTGATGGCGGAGAAGAAGGACACGGAAGTGATCCTGATCTTCAACAAGTGCGAACTGATGCCGGAGGAGGAAAGGGAGAGGATCCGCCGGATCTACCGAAACACCGGTTACGAGATCGTCTTCGTCAGCACCTATACCGGAGAGGGGATCTCCCATTTGAAAGAGCTGGCCGCCCACAAAAAATGCATGCTGGCAGGGGCCTCCGGCGTGGGGAAATCCAGTATCGCCAACGCCATGGGTGAATTCAGGATGGAGACCGGCGAGATCAGCCGTAAGACACGAAGAGGCCGCCACACCACCCGGCATGTGGAACTGCTGTCGGGGGATGACGGGATCAGGCTCTTCGATACGCCGGGATTCACTTCCTATGAGATGCTGGATGTGACGGCAGAGGAACTGCGCCACCTCTACCCCGAATTCGAAGACTATGAAGAAGACTGCCGGTTCAACGGGTGTGCTCACATGGCGGAACCGGACTGTGCAGTAAAAAAAGCTCTGGAAGACGGAAATATCAGTACCGAAAGGTACGGATCTTATGTTAGAATATATGAAGAATTAAAAGATAAAAAAATATATTAGATAAAAGATAGGAGCTCAACAACATGGATTACAAATTATCCCCCTCTTTGCTGTCTGCAGATTTCGGACAGTTGATCGAGGATGTCAGAAAAGTGGAAGAAGGCGGAGCGGATATGCTCCATATCGATGTGATGGACGGGCATTTCGTTCCCAATATCACCATCGGGCCGGTGGTACTGCAGGGCCTTATCGGAAAGACGAAGATGCCCTTTGACGTGCACCTGATGATCGAGGAACCGGATCGGTATATCGACAAGTTCGTCTTTGAGAATACGGAATACATCACCGTCCACCAGGAAGCCTGTGTGCACCTTCACCGGACCGTGCAGTACATCCGTTCTCTGGGTGTGAAGGCCGGCGTGGCCATCAACCCTGCCACCTCCCTTCGGACACTGGACGAGATCCTGGAATACATCGACATGGTGATCATCATGACCGTCAACCCGGGATTCGGCGGACAGTCCTTCATCGAATCCGGCCTGCGGAAGATCTATGAACTTCGGGAGATGATCGAAAAGGGCGGCTACAGAGTGGATATCGAAGTAGACGGCGGCGTGAAGCCCGCCAATGCCCGGAAAGTCCTGGCGGCAGGGGCGAATGTGCTGGTGGCCGGCTCAGCGATTTTCTCCGCAGAGGATCCGGCAGCGGAGACCGGCAAATTCATGGATATCCTGAAAGGAATGAAGTAAAATGAAGAAAGCGATGATCGTCGGTTCCGGAAACTGTGATCTGACGGGAGTAGATTTTAAACAATATCGGTTTATCATGGCCTGTGACGGAGGCGCCAATTACCTCAGCGCCGTGTCGGAGTGCCCCCACGCTCTGATCGGAGATTTTGACTCCGTGGAAGGCGTGGTCAATATGGAAATGGAAATGCTGGGCGTGGTGAAGCACCACATGAACGAAGAGGTCCGGGAGTGCACCGATATGAAAAGCGCCCTGGATTTCCTGGCAAAGTATGATTACGAGCAGATCGATCTGTACGGGGCGCTGGGGACCCGGATGGACCATTCTCTGGCGAATATGCTGATGCTGTTTGAATTGGAAGAGAAGAATATCCGGGGACGGATCGTAGGTGATCACAACATCATCATGGCGCTGATGGCAGAAGGCGAGCCGGTGGAACGGTCCCTGGCGGATGCTCCGGAAGGCTGGACGGTATCTCTGGTGCCTTTGACCCATTGTGAGGGGCTGGAGATCACCGGCATGAAATACGAACTGGAAAAGACGGATCTGGGCCTGGATAAAGTGACCCGGTGCGTCAGCAACGAAGTGGAGACCAATCTGGCGAAGGTCCGGCTGGAGAAGGGCCGGATGCTGATCATCTATACGAGAGACTAGAGTCGGAAGACCTGAGTCGGAGGATTGGATCCTTTTGATACTGAAACAAATAAAAAGCCCCGCCGTTTGGCGGGGTGATTTGCTGCATTATGAAGAATCAGGGTTAGATCGCTCTTTCGATCTTGCCGGATCTCATGCATCTTGTGCAGACTTTTGCTCTTCTGACTGTTCCGTTGTCATTGATACGTACAGTCTGGATGTTTGCGTTCCATTTTCTCTTGCTGTGTCTGTTGGAATGGCTGACCTGATTACCGGAAACCTGTCCTTTGCCGCAAACTTCACATCTTCTTGACATGTGCTACACCTCCCCCTGAATGATGTTTATTTCAATGATTATTGTTTTTATGCACTGAACAGATAAAAGTATAACACAAGATATTGAAGTTGTAAAATCATTTTTTCAAAAAAAAGAAAAAAATTGAGAATCCGCTTTTGGGATATGATAGAATAAGGAAACAGATGAAAAAAGGTGATTAGTTATGTTGGAAAGAGTTGAAACTCAGTACGGCGTCATCGATATCGAACGGCCGGCTGCAGCCAAGATCATCAAAGAAACGATCCTGAAACATCCGGAAGTCTATGGGATCACCAATGCCAATGGGATCCGGTCTTCCGTCATGTCCCGCTTCGCCTTTGACCGGGACAAGAACTATATCCGGATCACCAAAGAGAAAGAAGAAGGGATCCGGATCGAGGTGGATCTGATCCTGCAGTTTGGCAGTTCCATCTCCGGGGTCACGGAACGGCTGATCCGGGAGATCCGGGAAGAGCTGAAGGAGCAGGCGGACATCGAACCGGCAGAGATCGCCCTTCGGATCATCGGATTGAGATCGTCTGCAAAGAGTCGGAAGATCCTGGAGAGGGATATTCTGATCAAAGGGTAGGATCGAGTATGGAACTGACAAAGCTCAAGGGCATCGGCCCGAAAAAAGCGGAAAAATTTGAAAAACTGGGGCTGTATACGGTGGAGGATGTGGTGAAGTCCTTCCCGAGAGAGTACGAAGACCGACGGAATGTGAAGAAGATCGAAGAGCTGGTCCCGGATGAGACTGCCATGATCCGGGGAAAGATCCGGGCGATGAAAAAAGGCCGGTATACAGGCCGGGGCCGCAGGACTCTTCGCCTTTTGGTGGAAGACGAAACCGGGCGGATGGAGATCTTATTTTTCAACGCCGGATACATGGAAAAGGGGCTCTCTTCCCAGGGCGCACGGGAGCGGGAATACTGGTTTTTCGGAAAAGTCAGCAAGAATGCGGGCTATCCGGTGATGCTGCACCCTGCCATGGGAAGGGTGGATGATTCGGAAGAGGACCGGATCCTTCCGGTCTATCCTCTCACTTCCGGCGTTACGCAAAACGACCGGCGGAAGGCAGCGGCTCAGGCGCTGGAACTTCGGGCGCGGGGCTGGGACCCGCTGGTGGAAGAGATCCGGAAGCGGAACGAACTCTGTGATTTGGATTTTGCACTGGAAAACATCCACTTCCCGGAGAGCGAGCAGCATATGCGGGTGGCAAAGTACCGGCTGATCTTCGAAGAATTGCTGATGTTCAGCCTGGGACTGGGACTGATGAAAAACCTGTTCTCCCAGACCCTGTCCAACTTCATCCTGGAGGAAACACCCTATGAGAAGGAAATGCTGGAGAAGCTTCCCTATGAGCTGACCAAAGACCAGCAGGATACCATTCGGGATATTTGCAGGGATATGACCTCCGAGAGGAGGATGAACCGGCTGGTCCAGGGAGATGTGGGCAGCGGCAAAACCATCGTCAGCGCCGCTGCGATCTATAAAGTGATCCGAAACGGATATCAGGCGGCGTTGATGGCTCCCACGGAGATCCTGGCGCAGCAGCATCTGGAGACCTTCTCCGAGCTGTTCCGGGATACCGGGATCCGGGTCGAGCTATTGACCTCCGGCCTGCCGACAGCCCGACGCCGGGAGATCCTGGAGGGGATCACGGAAGGAGACGTGGACCTGGTGATCGGGACCCACGCGATCTTCGGAAAGGCTGTGAAATACAAAAAGCTGGCCCTGGTGGTGACGGATGAGCAGCACCGGTTCGGCGTATCCCAACGGGAGGCCCTGAGCAAAAAAGGGAAAGAGCCCCACATCCTTGTGATGACGGCGACGCCGATCCCCCGGACGCTGGCGTTAGTGATGTATGGAGACATGGACATCTCCATCATCCGGGACAAACCCGCCGGTCGGAAGGAGATCCGTACCCGGGTCTGCCCGGCAGAGAAACGGGGGAAAGCCTATGAATTCCTCCGAAAAGAACTGGAGAAAGGGCGGCAAGCCTACATCGTGGCGCCGCTGATCGAAAGCTCGGAGGCTCTTCCGGTCCGAAGTGCGGAAGAGATCTACGAGGAAACGAAGAAAACCCTGGCGCCCTTTGAGACGGCGCTGATCCACGGCCGGATGAACCAGGCAGAAAAGGACCGGATCATGACCGACTTCAAGGCGGGAAAGATCCATGTCCTGGTGTCCACCGTGGTCATCGAAGTGGGGATCAATGTGCCGAATGCCACGGTGATGATCATTGAAAACTCCGAACGGTTCGGCCTGGCTCAGATGCACCAGCTTCGCGGCCGGGTGGGCCGGGGAGAAGAACAGTCCTACTGTATCCTGGTGCTGGACGGGGAGACAGAAGTGGCCCGCCAGCGTTCCCAGGTCATGGAAGAGACCGGCGACGGTTTTGTTATCGCGGAAAAGGACCTGATGCTGAGGGGGACGGGAGAATTCTTTGGCCTTCGTCAGCACGGCGTTCCGGAGATGAAGATCGCGGATATCTACCGGCATTCCAAGATCTTAAAACGGACCGCTCCGGAAACGGAAAAGATCCTGGGGGAAGATCCTTTGCTCCAACTTCCCAAAAACGAGGATATTCGAGAGAGGATCTTTGAAATGTATGGAGATTTAGACCCCGGATTATAAAAATAAGGGTATTTTTTGCATTTTTTCTTGCTATGGGTCATGTTACTGTGATAAAATTATCTGAAGAGTAGGCATTCAGGAGGGAAAGGTATGAGAGTCATCGGCGGGGAACTGAGAGGAAGAAAACTAAGTGTTCCGAAGGATGACGCCGTACGGCCCACGACGGATCGGGTCAAGGAATCCATGTTCAATCTGATCGGTGGATTTCTGGAGGAAGACACCGTGGTGTATGACCTTTTTTCCGGCACCGGAGGGCTGGGGATCGAAGCTCTGAGCCGCGGCGCGGGAAAAGCTTATTTCTGCGACCGGAGCCGGAACAGCTACGACCTGACCCGGAAGAACCTGAGAGACTGCCGATTGGAAGACCGGAGCCGCTGTGTTTTCGGAGATTTTCGGAAAGCGGTGGAGCAGTTCGATGCTCCGGCGGACCTGGTATTTTTGGATCCTCCCTACGGGCTGGATCTGTGGAAACCTGCCAGTGACCTTCTTTTGGAAAAGGGGAAGCTCCGGGATGGGGCGGTACTGGTGATGGAACACGGAGAGAAGCAGTCGCTGAAGGGGCTGGATCCCAGACTCGAACTCATCAAGGAAAGAAAATACGGCCTGATCCTGGTCACGATCTACCGATACCGGGAGATCCCCGAGGGATCCGGGGACCAAGATGAGGTGGCACCTATAGGAGAGCAATGAAGAAATTAATGTATACGGGGAGCTTCGACCCAATGACAAAGGGGCACGCTGACCTGATCGAACGGGGAGCCAGGATCGCGGATGAGCTGATCGTCGGCATCATCCAAAACGTCAACAAAAAAACCCTGTTTTCCATCGAAGAACGGAAGGAGATGGTCGAGAGCGTCGTTGCTCCGTTTCCAAATGTCCGGGTGGTGATGTTTGAAGGGCTCCTGGCTGACTATCTCAAAGCGAATCAGATCCAGGCAGTGCTCAGAGGGTTGCGTGCGACCCTGGACTTCGAATACGAGATACAGATGGCCCAGATCAATTCGAAACTTTATAAAGGAATGGAAACTGTATTTCTCATGACCGACGAACGGTATTCCTATATCAGCTCCAGTGCTGTGCGGGAACTGTATTCTCTGGGAGGAGATTTCAGCGACATGGTTCCGGATACGATTTATGAATATATGAAAAATTATAAAAGATGATGGAGGCTGAAACATGAAAGTATTGCAGTTATTAGAAGAACTTGAAGAAATAGTACAGGGTGCTTCCAAGGTACCTCTCACCGGTAAATCACTGTTGGACGCGGAAGATCTCATCGAGATCATCAAGGAGATCCGGGTGGAACTGCCGGAAGAGCTGCAGAGAGCGCAGTGGATCAATGATGAACAGAAACGGATCATCAGCGAGGCGGAGAATGAACGCAGCGCGATGCTGGAAGAAGCCAGAGCTCAGTCCGAAGCGATGGTGGACCGGGACGAGATCACCAACCGGGCCAGAGTCAAGGCAGAAGAGATCATCTCCAACGCCGATATGCAGAGCCGCAATCTGAAGATGCGGACTTACGAGTACATCGATAACGTGATGAACTCCATGATCGAACGGGTCGAATATGCCAACAGAGTCTATATGAAAGACATGTACGAAAACCTGAAGAAATCCTTCGACCAGGTAACGGAGACCCTGACGGACAACAAAGCGGAGATCAACAACCTGGCATACCAGGAAAGTGTGAAATCCAACGCCAGAGATTCTCTGGACGAAAACTTCCTTCCCATCGAGGAGGAAGAAGAAGAGTATATCGAAGAATAAGAATCAAAAAAGCCGGCATCCACCGGCTTTTTTTAAGATTGAAAATGGGAGATCGGGGAAGGCCCTTCGCTTTTCTCTTCTCCCGTTTCTCACCTGAATGTTATGAAAGTATATGGAATAATCGCAGAATATAACCCGTTTCATAACGGGCACTTTTATCATATCGAGGAGACCCGGAGAAGGACCGGGTGTGATGCGGTGATCGCTGTGATGAGCGGTGACTTTGTGCAGCGGGGGGAGCCGGCGCTTCTGGATAAGTGGACCAGGGCGGAGGCAGCTGTCCGCTGCGGTGCGGATCTGGTCCTGGAAATGCCCGCTGTCTTTGCCTGCAGTTCGGCGGAAGGGTTTGCCCGGGCCGGCGTGGGGATACTGTCGGGGCTGGGCGTTGCCGAAGGGCTTTCCTTTGGTGTGGAGGCCGATCCGGCGGAGGGCCTCGTGACCCTGGCGGAATGGCTGGCCGAGGAAACACCGGCCTACCGGGAGGAGTTGAAAAAAGGTCTGGCAAAGGGCCTGTCTTACGCCAGATCCCGGAGTGAAGCGGTCCGGAAGCTGGCCGGGAATGCGGCGGAGCGGGAGATCTCCCAGCCCAACAATATCCTGGCGGTGGAATACCTGAAGCAGTTGAAGCAGCAGAACAGCTCCCTGAAACCACTGATGATCACCCGAAAAGGCTCCGGGTACCACTCGGTCAATACGGTGCAGGAAATGGCAGGAGCCGGCTGGATCCGGGATATGGTCCGGTCCGATATCCGGCTCACGGAACTTTCCCCTTATTACCCTCCGGAATTGCGGACGGTCTATGGCAGGACCGGGATCGCGGATCCGAAAACGCTTTTCCCGCTGCTGCTGTATACTTTGAGGACCCGGAAGGACCTGAAGACCATCGATGGTGTCACGGAAGGTCTGGAGAATCGGGCTGCCAGGGCTGCTCTCCAGGCTGAAAGTCTGGAGGAACTCCTGGGGCTGATCAAAAGCAAGCGGTATTCCCTGACAGCAGTGAAGCGGATGCTGATCCGGATCCTGCTGGGGATCACAAAAGAAGACATGGAGGAAATGCGGAAGGCCCGGAAGTACGCGGTTCGGGTCCTTGGATTCAGTTCTTCGGGGGCGTCTTTGATCCGGGAGATCACCAAACGGGATGG
>CADBSL010000072.1 GCA_902797345.1 uncultured Eubacteriales bacterium | reverse complement strand
TGGACTACATCGACAAGATCTTCACCAGCGCAGAGGTTGGTTCCAGCAAGCATTCTCCGGAGATCTACGATGCGGCTGCAGCGTCCATGGGGCTGGGCCGGGGACGGGTCTGCGTGATGGAGGATTCCCTCTATGCCCTTCGGACCGCTGCGGCGGCGGGCTATTTTACGGTAGGAGTCCGGGACGAAGAGGGGGAACCCGACCAGAACGGACTCAAAGAATCAGCAGATATCTATATCAACGATCTTTCGGAACTGAAGAAGATCGTTGAGTAAATATATAACAAAGCGGCAGATCGGGGGCACCACTTTCTGTCGCTATACAAAAGTGAATGCTTGGACGGAAAGGAGAACAACATGAGAAAAGCATTGACGATCGCCGGATCAGATTCCAGCGGAGGCGCCGGTATTCAGGCAGACATCAAAACGATGACCATGAATGGTGTATATGCGATGAGCGCGGTAACCGCCCTCACCGCCCAGAACACCACCGGCGTAACAGGCATTCTGGAGGCATCTCCGGCGTTTTTACAGCAGCAGTTGGACGCGGTATTTGAGGATATTTTCCCCGATGCGGTAAAGATCGGGATGGTCTCATCCTCGGAATTGATCAGGGTCATTGCGGATCGCCTGGAACACTATGAAGCAACAAACATCGTTGTGGACCCGGTGATGGTGGCGACCAGCGGAGCCCGTTTGATCGAAGAGGAGGCCGTTGAAGTCCTGAAGGAGAGACTGCTTCCTTTGGCGACCGTGATCACACCGAACATTCCGGAAGCTGAGATCCTGACAGGACTGACGATCAGGGACGAATCCGATATGGAAACCGCGGCCCGCGTTTTATTCGAGCGCTACGGGTGTGCCGCTCTCGTAAAGGGAGGGCACCGGGTCAACGATGCGAATGATGTACTGTACAGCAGTGACGAGAAGAAGCCGGTATGGCTCCGGGGGCAGCGGATCGATAATCCGAATACCCATGGCACCGGCTGTACTCTTTCCAGCGCCATCGCGTCGAATCTTGCCTTAGGGTATGACCTGGCGGAGTCCGTGAAGCGGGCGAAAAAGTACTTATCCGAAGCACTGGCAGCCATGCTGGATCTCGGCAAGGGATCCGGACCGCTGGCGCACAATTATGCATTGATAGGGAAGGAGTAAGAAAGACATGAAGGATAAACCGAAATTTGACGGCTATGCAGCACAGTACGACGAGTGGTTCATGAAAAATGAACACCTTTTTACCAGTGAACTGAGATTGTTCAAAAAAGTATTGGGGGACATCACCGGGAAGAGACTGCTTTCCGTGGGCTGCGGAAGCGGACTGTTCGAGAGCTTTATCGATTGCAGGAATATCGAGGGCATCGAGCCCTCCCGGGACATGGGACAGATCGCAGAAAAGCGCGGCGTGAATGTGATCCAGTACGGGACCATCGAAGAGGCGGACCTGCCGGAGAATGCCTATGACATCATCTATTTCAACGGGAGTTCCAGTTATATGGAAGACCTGACGCCGGTGTATGAGAAGAGTCTTCGTGCACTGAAGACCGGCGGCAAGCTGATCCTTCTGGATGTTCCGAAGGAAAGCGCATTCGGGTTCATGTACCTGTTGGGCAAGAGCCTGGATACGTACAACCATGAATTCCTGCAGGGCGTTATGCCGGAGCTTCCCTATCCGTTGGCGCTGGCTTCTTCGGGCGTATGGCATTCCACGGAAGAAAAAATCACCGTCCTGAAGGATCTGGGCGCAAAGAACTTCCGCTATTATCAGACGCTGATCCGGAATCCGATGTATACCAATGAGGAGCCGGAAGAAGTGATGGAAGGATATAAAAGCGGTGGATACGTGGCGATCATCGCGGAAAAATAAAGGATTGAAAGATGAAACTGTCAGACACTTTGTATAAAGGGGCGGAACATCTTTGGAAGGAAGCGTCGGAGAAGCCCTTTGTCGTCCAAATGGCCAAAGGCACACTGGACCCGGACCGTTTCCGTCACTACATGATGCAGGATTATCTGTATCTGCTGGATTACATCGGTATCCTGACCCAAACAAAAGAGCGTGCGACGGATCCGAACCTGAAGGTTTTTCTGCGGGATCTCATCGCAGCGACAAAAGAGGAGACCGAGCGTGTCCATGTCCCGAATATGAGGGAGATCGGCATCCGCGATGAGGACCTTGAGGACTGCGAAGAAGAAGCAGTGATCTCCGAATACGTCGGTTATATGAAGCGGCAGCTGAAGGAGAAAGGCCTGATCGCCGGACTGACAGCGCTGCTGC
This sequence comes from uncultured Eubacteriales bacterium, assembly GCA_902797345.1. Taxonomy (GTDB): domain Bacteria; phylum Bacillota; class Clostridia; order Peptostreptococcales; family Anaerovoracaceae; genus RUG14258. The sequence continues at coordinate 1,589 of CADBSL010000072.1, read as the reverse complement.
AGTGCTCCTGGGTCTACGCCTATATCGGCCAGATCCTGACAGAGCGGTATCCAGAGGACATCGCCGCTTCTCCCTATCGAAGCTGGTTTGAGGCCTATACCTGCAGAGAGTATATCGAGTCGAATCAGAAGTGGATCGATGTTCTGGACAGAGAAGCAGAAGGGGTCGGCCCCGAGGAAAGGGAAACGCTGGGGCAGATTTTCCAGAAGTGTGCAGAATATGAGAATCGGCTATGGGATGTTCTTTGGCAAGGCGGAAAGTAAATACGGTCCATTTTTCAAGCTGGCGGAGGATAGCCTCCGCCGGTTTTTATTTTCGGATAAAAACTTGTAATAAAGATATTGACAAGCTGGAGCAGCTGTGATAAAGTGATACCTGTAATAAAGAATATTACAAGATTGGTGTATCATTAGTGGATGAGATCGAATCCGGACAGCATATCGGGGAGCGGATCAGCGTTGTCAGTGAATGATCGGACTGCCGGGAGTCTGTATTGACACTTCTCGTGTAATGATTTATATTACAGGCAGGAGGAGAAGAACATGCAAATATCAAGCAGATTCACGATCGGCGTCCATATCCTGGCGGTGATCGACTATATGAGCAGTACAGAAAAGGTCACCAGCAGCGTGCTGGCGGGAAGCATCGGTGTGAATCCCGTGATCGTCCGGAATGTGATGGGAAAGCTCAAGGAAGCAGGGATCATCAGCATCAGCCAGGGCAGGAGCGGGATCACGCTGGCAAAAGACCTGGAAGAGGTCACCTTTTACGATATGTACAAAGCAGTGGATTGCGTGGATGAGGAGGGGATCTTCCATTTCCACGAAAATCCAAACCCGGAATGCCCCATCGGGCGGAATATCCATCGTGCCATGGATGGGAAACTGGAGCAGATCCAGAGATGTATGGAAGAGGAAATGAAAAGGATCACGGTGGCAGATGTCACAAGGGATATCCGAAAGGAACTGGAGAAGAATGAATAGGGATGATTTACAGGAACAGCGGCTGAAGGATCTGGTGGAGGCCTTCAAAATAGATTCGGGTGAGTATAAGGACCTGGAGACACCGAAGGACACGAAGAGCCGCCGGGAACTGCTTCGGTCGCTGATGAACATCCGGATGCCGGGAGATCTCCCGAAGGAGGTCCTTCGGGTCCAGGATGACTATTTAAAGGCGCGTGCAGAGGAGAAAGGACCGGTATGCCCGGAAGACATCCCTGAGATCAAAGAGGGGATCTCTTTGTGGCAGGGGGATATCACACGGCTGGCGGCGGACGCCATCGTCAATGCGGCCAATTCACAGATGCTGGGATGTTTCATCCCGATGCATACCTGCATCGATAACTGCATCCATACGTATGCGGGGGTGCAGTTGAGAGCGGAATGCAGCAGGAAGATGGAACAGATGAGAGCCCGGTTTGGCAGGAATTACGAACAGCCGACCGGAGTCCCGATGGTGACAGAGGGGTACAATCTACCGGCCAAAAAGGTGATCCATGTGGTGGGTCCCATCGTCCAGGGCGCGTTGACGCCGGAACTGGAGCAGGACCTGGAAGACTGTTATCGCAATACGCTGGAGATGTGTGCAGA
>CADBSL010000071.1 GCA_902797345.1 uncultured Eubacteriales bacterium | reverse complement strand
TGTTTAAAAGACTGAAGTCTGTAGTCAGGAGTCGGGAGAAAGATCCTTCACGGCACCAGGCACAGCCCGAAGAATCTACTCCCCGCTTCTAGCTCCCAGCTCCTGGCTCTCGATGCCCGGAATCTGAGTTAAAACGATTGTAGACAGGTGAGGAGTATGATATAATCGATAAAAATGAAGCAAGGAGAATACAATGTTTGCCATTAGATATTGTGGGGGATGCAACCCCCATTACGACCGGGTCGCCTTTGCGAACCGCGTAAAAGAGCACTTTGACGGACGGGCCGAATTTGAACTGGCTCAGGAGGGCAAAGAATATGAGGGACTTTTAGTCATCGGGGGCTGCTCCAACTGTTGTGCTTCCCACAAACAGTTCACCAGTCTGAATCCTCCGAAGCTGATCTGGGGAGAAGAATTTTTTGATGATATCGTCAAGATGGTGGAAGGAATCATTGACGAATCTCTATAATGTAAAAAAAGTTATTGAATTGTAATAGTAATTCACATTATTTTCCTGTATACTATAAAGATAGTGGGGCCGGTGTCCATACCGGTCCCTTTTTTCGAAAAAGAGGGGAGGATCTGCTAAAAATGAAATTCAAACGCTTGTCGGTCATCCTGGCCCTTGCACTGTCATTGGTGATGCTGCTTTCCGGCTTTACCTATGCGCCGGGTTTGGGGCGGATCGATTACGAATCGGAGCAGGAAGTGGCTCCGGATACCACGTACATCCACATCATCGGGGAGAACACCGCCGCCGGCGGCATCGTCAGCGTCCATGTGCTGGATGCGGACGTGCGGGCCGGCCGGGTGCAGCCTTATGTATTCAATGGGACCGTGACCAAACGCAATACCGTCAGCGGTATGGCCAATGTCATCGCCAGCGAAGGGTATAAGGTGATCGGCGGGATCAACGGAGACATCTACGACACGTCTTCCGGGACCCCACGTGGAGCCGTGATCCACGACGGGATCCTGTACACCGGCGGGTACCAGAGCGGTTACGTGTTATGTTTTGACCAATACAGCTATGCGAATCTGACGGATTCGCCGATTTCCTATTCCGTACAGTTCCAGAAATACGGGGCGGACGGGTCAACGCCGGAGGCGGCGGTGGAGAATATCGATTTCTTCAACGTTCCACACGGCGGGGCCAACGGACTGCACTTATTCAACAGCAGATACGCGGCTTCCACCAAGACCTCCGGGACCTGTGCGGAGGTGGTGCTGAAAGTGAAGGAGGGAAGCTCGACGGATCTGAGGATCGGTCAGAAGATCGAAGCAGAAGTGGTTTCGGTGAACCCTTCCACCAAGAACACCGCGATCGGAGCGGGGCAGCTGGTACTTTCCTGCAACAGTAAATCCGCTCACTACAAAAGCATGAAGAGCGTCGTACCCGGATCCACGGTGACCATCAACGTCTCCACCGCGGAAGGGTCTCCCCTGGCGGTGGCCAAGGAAGCCATGGGCGTTTACGGCGTGCTGTCCTTCAATAACGCGGTATGGACCAACGATAAGACCTTGAATCCCAGGACCTGCGTCGGGATCAAAAGCGACGGCAGCGTGGTGCTGTACGTGGTGGATGGCCGGCAGAGCAGTGTTTCGAAAGGCATGAATGCGGTGGATATCAATTCGTACCTGATGAGTATGGGCTGCATCACCGTAGTCAATATGGATGGAGGCGGATCCACCACCATGGTGGCCCGGGATGAACCGGGGATCAGCAATTCCGCCAAGGTAGTCAACAGCCCTTCGGACGGGACGCTGCGGAGCGTTACGAACGGGATCTTCCTGGTGTATAAGGAAGTGGCGGAAGCAGTCGCCACCCAGATCGCGGTCTATCCGGAAGAGACTTTGATCATGCCCGGCGCCAGTGTTCGGATGACGGCTTACGGGATCAACGATCTGTTTGAGAAAGCGGATCTGACGGATACGGTGACCTGGAGTACGGATAAGTCCGTGGGGGCTATGACCTCCGGCGGTCTGTTCACTGCCAACCGGGATGCGGCGGAAGGACACGTCAAGGTGACGGCCACTTCCGGAGAGATCACCGGCGAGACCGATGTGCAGATCGTTCGGGACATCACCTTCGATATCAATAAATACTACGCCAATCTTTCCCCGGGAGAAAAGGTGGATTTCAATGTCACCAAAGTGCTCCACGGGAAATACAAATCCGTTTACTACAATGACACCTGTTTCAAGTGGGAATGTACGGAAGGACTGGGCACCATCGATAACTGGGGCGTATTCACGGCTTCTTCCGCCAAAAAGGCGGCATCCGGGAACGTGACGGTCTCCTATGGGTATGCCAAGGCGACGATCCCCATCAAGATCCTCTACGACGGACCGGAAGAAGGATTCAGGGACATCCAGGGCCATTGGGCAGAGTCCTATATCACTTCTCTGACGGATCAGGGCGTCATCAACGGAACCTCCCCCACCACCTTTGAACCGGATGCGAACCTGACCCGGGCGCAGTTCCTGACCCTGCTGTCCAAGATCGATCCGGAGGAGAATATGAGTGTCAGCACGGCAGCCTCTTTCACAGATGTGAAAAAGAGCGACTGGTTCTATAACGCCGTGAACTGGGGCGTGGACAGAGGCATCGTCCAGGGGATGGGCGACGGACGGTTCGCGCCGGAGGAAAAGGTCACCCGGGAGCAGATGTGCGTGATGCTCTGCAATTACTATAACTATAAGAAGATGACCTGGGAGGAAGAGGAAGCGACCTTGAATTTCCCGGATAACAGTGAAATGAGCGATTGGGCGCTGCCTTCCATCACGAAGGTGGTCAGTGAGAAGATCATGAGCGGCCGGTCTGACGGGACCTTTGACCCCAGGGGCAATGCCACCCGGGCAGAAGCCGCCAAGATCATTTCCATCGTCAAGGAAATCTTTGATTATAACCGGGATTGATCCGGCGAAGCCCCGGAAGGGGAAAGGATTTGAAGAACCCGTGACAGTATGATAGAATATTGTTATCCTTACGTCGGACGGAGAAGAAAGCAATGAGTAAAAAAATACTGATCCCGGTGCTGATACTGGTGCTGGCCGCTGCGGCAGCGGGCGGGTGGTACCTCAGCAAGGACCGGGATGTTGGAACAACGTTGACAGCGGCCTTTGTGTATTCAACAGAAGACCCCTCCTATAAAGACATGTATTCTCAACTGGAACAGAGTTTCATCGGAAACCTGGATGTGGACTATCTTCCGGTGGATAAAGGAATGCAGGACCTGACAGGGTATGACATGGTCTTTCTGGACAATTCCGCCAAAGGGGCGGAAGGACTGGCTCAGACCGTCAGCAGATACACGGAGGAAGGCGGGAGCGTCTTCCTGAGCAACTCCTTCGCAGAGGTTTTTGAACCGGCCTTTTTCGGCGCGAAGAGCATCGTGCCACTGGCTGAGATCCCCGGAGATCTGACCTATCCGGAAGTTGACGGGGATATAGGTGAACTCCAAGGCCTGATCCGGGATTTCAACGCCGTCTACAAAGAATATACCAATTACGACGAATTGGCCCAGAGGGATTATGGGTGCGGATTTGAAGTGGACACAGCAGTGTCCCTGGCGGATTTTCAGGGCATCTCCATCTGCGGCATCAACCATTACGGCAAGGGGCTGGTATTCTATACCAACCCGCTTCTGCCGAACTTTTTCGACATGAACTGTCTGGATCTGTCCCAGACCAGCGAGGACCAGAAGAAATTCTCCAATTCCTCGGCTACCGGGAACCAACTGATCCTCAGTGAATTCGCATCGTACGTCTCCAAGATGAAATACGGCTACAGTGTGTGGAAGGTGCTGGGTTCCTTCACCTCTCCGGACATGGCCTGGGAACTCCACTATGAGGAGATCACCGGGATCCAAAACGGATCTTCCAAACTGTTTGGAGACATGTGTATGGAGGCGGATACCATTCCCTCTTTTACACTGATCCGGAATACGTATAAATGGTTCACGAAATTCGAAAGCGTCACTTACCTGCTGGATCAGGGAGACGGATACCAGATGGATCTGGAAGAGAATGCGTACTCCAGCGGCACCCATGCCGCAGAAGGAGACCATTTCCTCTCTCTGGGCGAGAAGGGGATGCAGGGCAGCTATTTTGAAGACGTGCCCTCGGACATCGAACGGGCGTACCCCGCTACGGTGGATCTCAACCGGGATGGGCTTTTGGATATGGTCTGCGGAAGCTCTGACGGCTCTTTCTACTATTTTGAAGGTTCCGATAATACTGACCGATGGGTGATGAAGGAGCGGGTACAGCTGACGGATCCCCAGGGACAGCCCCTCAGCGTGGGCTCGGCCTCTTCGCCGGCGGTGGCGGACCTGGACGGGGACGGATGCATGGATATCGTCTCCGGCAGTTATGACGGCAACATCTACCTGTTCCGGGGAACGGAGAAGGGGAATTATGAACCGGCGTATCTGCTGATCGAGACCAATATGCTGAATATGACTATGCCGGCGTTGGGAGATGTGAACGGTGACGGCTTTGCTGACATCGTCTTCGGTTCGCTGAATGGCGTGATCAATATCTTTACCGGGACCGGGGATGGGGGCTACCTGTACCAGCAGACCCTGGAGTGCCCCGACGAGACCTTTGTGGCCCCCTGGATTTGTGATCTGGATGACGACGGCAAAACAGACATCATTTACGGGACTTATCAGGGATATGTCCGCAAGTGGATGGGCGACGGCAAGGGCGGCTATACCGACGGCGGATTCTTCGATGTGTCCGAGAAAAACTATAAAGGCAACAATCACGCTAAATTCGGCAACAACGCCGTGCCGAATCTGAACGATATCAACGGAGACGGCTTGCCGGATCTGATCTGTGGCGCTTTGGAATACGGGTTGGCGGTGCCCATCGATTCTCCCTATTTCCCTTATCGGAAGGAATTGCAGGAGCAGGTGGACTACATGCTGGACAACCACTTCTACCTGGGGGTCCACTATTACACCAACAGCTACGCTTCCTATGATCGGGAAATGAAGGAGCTGGAACTCCACAAAAAGGCCTTTGACGACTATGGGATCGATTATGATAAGGTAGGGGTGGATATGCACACCTGGCATGTCAGCGACACCAGCCCCAACCAGACGATGATCACGGCCAGTGATTCCGGGTTCCTGTGGAACATCGGGTTCCAGGCGGCTTACAGCGGTGCGATCCCCCAGGCCTCTGCGGAGAGCGTGTTCTCCTGTCCGTTCTTTATGGATTACAAGGATCGGAAGATGATGATCACCAACGCCAGCGTGCTGGGGTATGAACCCTTTGACCGGCTGGCCTGGGTCAGTGCCAAGTATGACCTGCCTATCGCGGAGTACTATCACTGTGACTTTACCTATGAAGATGAAGCGCCCGGCCGGCAGATGATCCAGGTGGTCTCCGATTACCGGGATCAGCACCAATACAATTTCGTCAAAGAGGATCAGCTCATGAAAGCAGCGGCGGCGGCTTACAACAGCCGGATCCTAACGGTGCCGGGGGAAGACGGCTGGATCAGTCTTTCTTCCAGAGAAACGAAAAAAGGATTTGACCTTTACGATAAAAACTATCAGGACTGCGTCGGCGTCCGGATCGATTTCGCGGAAAACGTGGATGTTTCCCAGGTCCGGGTGGACGCGGACATCTGGCGGTACGATCCGGAAAAACAGGACCTGTATGTGGGACTGAAGGGCGACGCCCGGGTGGACCTGGGAGAAGCTGCTTCCGAGGAGGGCGTTCTCATCACGGAAAACGTCCCCCACATCACCGGCATCAACACGCCGGCGGAGGTTTCCGTGAAAGACGGGACCTATAAGATCCGATTCCGGGAAGATGGGATGATGCAGTTTATGGTCTCCGGGACCGTTAGCGAAGTGCCGGAAGGCTGGAAAGCCGTCCCGGTGGGAGACCTGACCCGTCTGACCCGTTTCGGCGAAGCCGATGAAGCAGAATTCCGTTTGGAATAATAATCAGGAGAGAACATCATGAAAGAACAGCTCCGAACCAAAGAACTGATCAGTGAAGAATTCAGCGTGGGGGACCTTTTGAGGGTGCCTTGTATCATCATCATCATGATGGCTCACGCCGGCAGTATGTATACCCACCTTCAGGTCGTGGTGCCGGCGGTGCCCTCCGCATTTCTTCAGACCCTGCGGCTCAACATCGAGATGTACGATGCGGTGCCGGTGTTTTTCATGCTGTCGGGATTGGTGTTCGGCTACGGCCTGAGAAACAATAAATATCAGAAACTCCTTCCCTTTGTGGGGAAGAAGGCTTACCGGCTATTGGTGCCTTATTTTGCCTGGGGGTTCCTGACGGTGGCGCCGGTGATGATCATGATGAAGATCACGGACCGGAGCTACCTGGATTATTGCCTGTGGGGGATCGTGGAAGGATTCGATTCGAGACACCTTTGGTACCTGCAGTCTCTGTTCGTCATATTCATCGTAGCTTTCCTGTTCAGGAAGGTCTATATGAAATGGAATCCGGTGGTGCTGATGGCGATCTTCATCGCCATGGCCTATATTCCGGCTCATATCCCCGGGGTCCCGTACCAGGTGATCCTGACCACTGCATATATCCCTTATTTTTCGGTAGGAGTGCTGGTGGACCGGTATTACCCGGCGATCCGGAACTTCTTCTGCAAGGCAAAGCTCTTCTGGATCCTCACGGGAGCGGTGATGGTGGTGACCTTCCCCTATACCTGGGGCAATTGGTGGATCAATATCGCTCAGGAGTTCGTGATCTGCGCCTTTTTCCTGCAGCTGGGGATCCTTCTGGTGCGTTATACAAAGATCGGTTCCCTGCGGCTGGTGAAGTCGATCTCCAAAAACAGCTATACCATTTATCTGGGGCATGCGATGATCATTTATCTGATCTACTATTTCTTCGGACAGATGATCATCCCGGCAATCCCCTTCTATATCGCTTCTCTGGTGATCTCCGGCGTGCTGTCCTGCATGATCGGATGGCTGCTGAAGAAGATGCACCTGGGCGTACTGATCGGAGCCTGATTTCTTTATATTCCATTTTGATTAGATGTATGATAAAATGAGATCAATTAAACGATACAGTGATTTGTTTGAAGGAGGAATGCTGTATGAAAAAGAAATTGTTGGCGTTGGCGCTGATCGCTGTCATGGTCTTCTCCATCACAGCCTGTGGGAGCAGTGGACCCACCACGCAGGATGCACAGGATTGCCTGAAGGCTACTCTCGATCTGATGCTGACAGGGGAATATGATGAAAGCTATGAATTCTCGGATATGACCCGGGAAGAAGCCATGCAGATGCGGGAAGAGACCTTCGAAGAGGGATTTGTGGATTCCTTC
>CADBSL010000070.1 GCA_902797345.1 uncultured Eubacteriales bacterium | reverse complement strand
TACGAAAAGGATGGGACCCTGAAGGACGAGGACTACGGCAAGCAGAACGGCGAGATCGCCAACCAGGATTACTACAACAAGGCCCAAAAAGCATTGGCGGGAGCCAACGAATATGGTAAAATGCTGGTGGAGACCGGCGATTTCCACGCCATCGATTCCATCAGCGGGGCGACGATCTCCTATAATCAGTTTATGGAAGCGGTAGATGACGCCTTATATCAGGCAAAGGAATAATCGATGAATAACTCATTTTTACGCTGGGCGATCCGGATCCTGGTGCCAGTGTTGGTGCTGGGGATTCCCTTCGTCGCCATGGGGGGCGTATCGAAGATCGGCAGCGACCCGCTGGATGCGGTGTCGGCGGCCACGGACGTGGTCTTTGACCCGGCGGACCTGTCAGGAGAATATGTGGTCTATATCAATGAAGAGCGGCACCCGGACACCGGGGAGGTCTGGTCGGACTTTTTCCGGGGGGAAGAGGTGCCGGTGATTTTGGACGACATTTCCTGTCTGGTGTGCAATACGGACCCGGAAGCGTTGGAATACGCGAAGATCTGTCAGGCCCGGCTCCCGGCGAATCAGATGAAGATCGGGACCGATGAGACCATCATGATCCTCTCCAAGGGGGACGCGGGGAAATTTGACATCATCCTGCTGTCCAAAGAAGTGGCGCAGCAGTATTCGGCGGAAAGCATCGGTAAAAATGAGTTTGTCAGGACGGTGGAAGTCAAATGAGAAAAATCAATGCAGTGATCACACCGGTCATCTTAATTTTGTTTATCCTTCACGGAGTCAGCGGGGCTTTTAACCTCACGGGCTTCGGGAATTCGTTGACGCGGATCATCGCCTGGCCCATGGCCGGGCTGATCGGCGTTCATATGGTTTTTGGGATCATCCTCACGGCCCAGACCCTGCAGGCGCAGAATAAGGCGGGGGTCTCCTACCCGAAGGAGAACCGGCTCTTCTGGGCAAGACGGATCAGCGGGTTTTTGATCATGATCCTGATCGGGTTCCACGTGTATGCCTTCACCGGGGTCTCGGCGGACCATTTCCGGTTGACGGAATTCACATCGGTGCTTTTGGGGTGCCAGATCCTTCTGGTGATCTCCATCGCGGTCCACGTGATCTCCAACGTGAAGCCCATGCTGATCGCTCTGGGGGTCCCGAAGCTGAAGCCCCGGGCCGGGGACATCATCTTCTGGGTGACGATCCTTTTGTGTGTCATGGCGGCAGCCTTCATTTTCTACTATTTCAGGTGGGGTGCGGTATGAGTAAGCGAAACATCAACATCATCGGGGCAGGTCTGTCGGGCCTGTCCGCGGCTATTTCTCTGGCCCGGAAGGGGATCCCCTGCCGGCTGATCTCGGTGCAGCCTTCGGAACGGGCCCAGTCCGTCATGGCGGAAGGGGGCATCAACGCGGCCCTGGATACCATGGGGGAAAATGACGAGCCGTTGAATCATTATAACGATACGTTGAAGGGCGGGGTCTATCTGGCGGATGAAAATGCGGTGTGGAACCTGACCTTTGGGGCTCCGAAGACGGTGGAGTGGCTCTGCACCTTAGGGGTGCCCTTCAACATGAAGGGAGACCGGCTGGTGCTGCGGAATTTCGGCGGACAGAAGAAGAAGCGGACCGCTTATTCCAAGAGCAGCACCGGGAAGATCCTGATGAGCGCGCTGATCGATGAGGCGAGAAAATATGAGGAGCGGGGCATGATCCGGCGGTACCCCCACCACCGGTTCGAGGAACTGGTGATCGAAGAGGGACGGTGCGCCGGGGTGAAGGTGACGGACCTGTATTCCGGTGATTCCGGCGTCCTGTACGGGGCGGTGCTCCTGTGCAGCGGCGGGATGAACAGCCTCTTCCCGGAGATGACCACCGGCACAGCGGTGAACACCGGCGACGTGACGGCCACGGTGTTTTCCCAGGGCGTGGAGCTGGCGAATCTGGAGTTCATCCAGTACCACCCCACCACAGCGGCCATCCCCGGAAAGCGGTGCCTGATCTCCGAGGCGGCCCGGGGAGAGGGCGGACGGCTCTTTATCTATAAGGACGACAAGCCCTATTATTTCATGGAAGAACATTTTGAACTGGGGAACCTGATGCCCCGGGACGTGGTTTCCCGGGAGATGGCGAAGACCGGTCAGCAGGTGTACCTGGATATGACCCATTTGGCGGAGGAAAACTGGGAGCGGCTCTCGGACCTGCGGGAGGAGTGCATCCGGCTTCTGGGGACGGACCCGAAGACGGAATACGTGAAGGTGGCTCCCGGGATCCACTTCTTCATGGGAGGCATTTACGTGGACGAGCATCACCGGACCAGCCTGGAAGGGCTCTGGGCTTCCGGGGAGTGTGCCTGCCAGTACCACGGAGCCAACCGGCTGGGCGGCAACTCCATGCTGGGGGCGGTCTTTGGCGGATTGACGGCGGCGGAGGATGCGGCCGGATATGTGAAGGCGTTGGCGCCCCGGGAACCGGAGTGGACTTCAGGCAGCGGCAGCCGTCTGCTGTACGATTACGGGGTGGAAGAGGATATCGCCTCCATCCTGCGGGAGTCCCTGGGGATCTTCCGGGAGGAAGAGACTCTTCGGAAAGCCCTGGAGCAGCTGACGGGACTGGAGCCGGAAGAAATGAGCGAGACCCGTCGTCGTCGGTGGCTCCTGGCGAAGGCGACCTTGATGTGCGCCCTGAACCGGCGGGAGAGCCGGGGAGCCCATACCCGGAGGGACTATCCGGAGCGGGATGACGAGCACTACGGGAAGACCAGTGTGGTCCGCTGCAGCGGATCCGAAGTGGACCTGACCCTGCGGGAGATCCCAAGGAGGACAGTGAAATGAGATATACCCTGAAAATACTCCGGCGGGAAAACCCGGATGCGGAGCCGGTCTGGAAAGAGTACCCGCTGGAAACGGAAGAGGAAAACGTGACAGTGGCCACGGCCCTGGCGCTGATCAATAAAGGACTGCCGGCAGAGGAGAAGATCATGTGGGATTGCTCCTGCCTGCAGAAGAAATGCGGCGCCTGCGCCATGGTGATCGATGGCCGGCCGGGGCTGGCCTGTGACACCAGGCTCAGCGAGTGCGAAGGGCCGGCGATCCGGGTGGAACCCCTGCGGAAGTTCCCGGTGGTGAGGGACCTGGTGGTGGACCGGAGCGTCCTCTACCGGAACCTGGAGACGAT
>CADBSL010000069.1 GCA_902797345.1 uncultured Eubacteriales bacterium | reverse complement strand
GGCGGCAGCTGCCCTTTCGGAGATCCGGGAGAAGATCCACCTGCCTTTGGTGGCGGACATCCACTTCGACTACCGGCTGGCGGTGGCGGCCATCGAAGCCGGCGCCGACAAGGTCCGGATCAATCCCGGAAACATCGGCGATGATGACAAGGTCTTCGCGGTGGTGGAGGCGGCGAAAAAGCGGGGGATCCCCATCCGGATCGGTGTGAATTCCGGTTCGCTGGAAAAAGATCTGGTGGCGAAATACGGCGGCGTCACGGCGGAAGGCCTGGCGGAGAGCGCTCTTCGGAATATCCGGAGGGTAGAGGGAATGGATTTTACCGACATCGTGGTGTCCATGAAATCCTCGGATGTCCGACTGAATTTTGAGGCCCACCGGCTCCTTCGGGACAAGGTGGCGTACCCCTTCCACATCGGGATCACCGAATCCGGCAGCGTCCGGGGAGGCACGGTGAAATCTGCGGCAGGGCTGGGAGCCCTGCTGGTGAATGGCATCGGCGATACTCTGCGGGTGAGCCTGACGGGAGACCCGGTGAACGAGATCGGCGTGGCGAAAGAGATCCTGAAGGCCTGCGGGTGCAGAGCCTTTGGAGTGAATATCGTGTCCTGTCCCACCTGCGGCAGGACGAAGGTGGACCTGGCGTCCATCGTAGACAGGATAGAGAGAGAAGTATCCGGTATCGACAAGGATCTGACGGTGGCGGTGATGGGTTGTGAAGTGAACGGACCGGGAGAAGCGAAGGAAGCGGACTGCGGCCTGGCCTTTGGGAAGGACAAGGCGGCGCTGTTCTGCCGGGGAGAAGTCCGGGAGACCCTGGAGACCGAAAAGGCCATCCCGGCTCTGCTGGATCTGATCCGCAGCATATAAAGGAAATGCATCATGGAAGAACTGATTTTACGATACATCAATAAAGAAGAACTGGGATTCCCGGAAGAAGCCGTTCCCACGCTGAAGGTGAAGGAAGCGGTCTTCTCGGAGGAGGAAGGGCGGCTGGACATTGGTCTGACCGCCAACTTCGTGGTGCCTGGATACGTTCTGGATGTGGTGAAAGGGTCCATCTGCCAGAAGATCGATGGCGTACAGGAAGTCCGGTTCGATTTTGAATATAAGGATATGGTGGAGGTCATCCGTCCCGAAGCACCGGCCAAACCACGGGAGAACGGCACCACCCGGATCCGGGGGCTGAATCCTTCAATGGGGAGAGTGGAGATCCAGGGGATCGCCCTGACCATGGAGACCCGGAAGCTGAAGAGCGGGAAGACCCTGCTCTCCATGCAGGTGACGGACCACACGGAAACGATCCTGGTGAAAAAGTTTTTGACGGAGAAACAGGCGGAGAAGATGCCCGGCAAACTCCACAAAGGCTGCGTGATCCTGGCCTCCGGCGACGTGCGCTACGACGAGTTCGAGCGGAGCAACGTGTTCATGGCGGGGAAGATCTCCTATGCCGGAGAAGCGGAGAGTGAAGAACGGATGGATACCTGCGCCGAAAAGCGGATCGAACTCCACGCCCACACCAAGCTCAGCAAGATGGACGGGATGACGGATCCGAAGGATCTGGTGAAGCGGGCGGCCCAGTGGGGTCACGAAGCCGTCGCCATCACGGACCACGGGGTGGTCCAGGCTTTTCCGGACGCTCTCCATGCGGCAGAGAATCTGGCGAAAAAGGGAAAGGATATCAAGATCCTTTACGGCATGGAAGGGTATCTGATCAACGATATGGCCGAGAAAGAATCGATTCCTCTCGACGCGGAATATGTGGTCTTCGACCTGGAGACCACCGGGTTCTCACCGGTGGGGGACGAGATCATCGAGATCGGGGCGGCCCGGGTGAAGGGCCGGGAGGTCCAGGAGAGTTTCCAGACCTTCGTGAAGCCGAACCTTCCGATCCCGGAACGGATCACCCAGCTGACGGACATCACCGATGAGATGGTGGCGGACGCTCCCGGGATCGAAGAGGCCCTGCCGGCTTTTCTGGAATTCTGCGGTGATGCGGTGCTGGTGGCCCACAACGCAGACTTCGACCTGTCCTTTATCCGGGCGAACGCCAGGCGTCTGGGGATCCCCTTTGACTGCCGGGAAGTGGATACGTTGTATCTGGCCCGGGTGCTGCTCACTGACCTGAAGCGGCACAATCTGGCGGCGGTGTGCCGGCACTTTGACATCAGCCAGGAACACCACCACCGGGCGGACGATGATGCCCGGGTGACGGCATTGGTGCTGTTGAAGCTGATGGATATCATCGACAAGGCCGGGTATACCAGCGTGAATGATGCGGACAAGGTCTACGGGATCAAAGAGAACTTCAAAAACCGCCAGACTTTTCACGTGATCCTGTTCGCACAGACCCAGGAAGGTCTGAAGAATCTGTATAAACTGGTGAGTCTGTCTCACCTGGAATACTATTACCGCAGGCCCCGGATCCCGAAATCTGTTCTGCAGGAATACCGGGAGGGGCTCCTCATCGGCGCCGCCTGTCAGGCCGGGGAAGTCTACCAGAGCGTGCTCCGGGGGAAGAAATATGAGGATTGTCTGGAGATCGCCCGGTTCTATGACTACCTGGAACTGCAGCCCCGGGAAAACAATATGTTCCTGGCGGAGGGCGACGAGCGGAGAGTGAACGGAGAGGAAGAACTGCTCCAGATCAATAAGACGATCGTCGACCTGGCAAAAGATCTGGGGAAACCGGTGGTGGCCACCTCCGACACCCATTACCTGGACCCGGAGGATGCGATCTACCGTCAGATCCTGATGAAGGGACAGGGTTTTGAAGACGTGGAAGGGGACGGAGGACTGTATTTCCGGACCACCGATGAGATGCTGGAAGAGTTCGCTTACCTGGGGGAAGACATGGCCCGGGAAGTGGTCATCGACGGCCCGAAGAAGATCGCCGACAGCATCGACGAGATCCGGCCGGTGCCCCTGGAGAAATATCCGCCGAAGATCGAGAATTCCGAGCAGGACCTGAGGGATATGTGCTTTGCCAAAGCCCACCGGATCTACGGAGATCCCCTGCCGGAGATCGTGGAAAAGCGGCTGGAGAAGGAACTGAATTCCATCATCGGCAACGGCTACGCCGTGATGTACATCATCGCTCACAAGCTGGTGGCGAAATCCATGTCGGACGATTATGTGGTAGGGTCCAGAGGCTCCGTCGGGTCCTCTTTTGCGGCCACCATGAGCGACATCACGGAGGTCAATCCGCTGCCGCCTCACTATATCTGTCCGAACTGCAAACATTCGGACTTCGATCACGGAGAGGAGGCCGCCTGCGGGGTGGACCTGCCGGATAAGGTCTGTCCGAAATGCGGGACCCCCTATATTAAAGAGGGTTTCGACATCCCCTTCGAGGTCTTCCTGGGGTTCAAGGGAGACAAGGAGCCGGATATCGACCTGAACTTTGCCGGCGAGTATCAGCCGGTGGCCCACAAGTTCATCGAGGAACTGTTTGGCGAAGGACACGTGTTCCGGGCGGGGACCATCGGCACGGTGGCCGCCAAGACCGCCTACGGATACGTGATGAAATATTTCGAAGAGCTTCACCGGCCCGTCAGCAAGTGGGAAGTGAACCGTCTGGCGGAAGGGTGCGTGGGCGTGAAGAGGACCACGGGGCAGCACCCCGGCGGGATCATCGTCGTGCCGAAGGAAAACGACATCCACGAGTTCTGTCCGGTGCAGCACCCGGCGGATGACCCGGATTCCGATATCATCACCACTCACTTCGATTATCACTCCATCGACTCCAACCTGCTGAAGCTGGACATCCTCGGCCACGATGGTCCATCCATCATCAAAATGCTCAAGGATATCACCGGCATCGACCCCATGGGTGTGCCGCTGAGGGATGACCGGGTCAACGGGCTGTTCCTGGGGACGGAGACCCTGGGTCTGGTGGACGACCGGTTCCGGGGTGACAAGGGGAGCCTGGGGATCCCGGAATTCGGGACGAAATTCACCATGCAGATGCTGGAGGACACGAAGCCCAAGACCTTCTCGGACCTGGTGAAGATCGCGGGGCTGTCCCACGGCACGGACGTGTGGCTGAACAATGCCCAGGAGATCGTGCTCAGCGGGACGGCGGAATTCAAGGATGTTATTTCCGTCCGGGACGACATCCTGAACTATCTGCTGAAGAAGGAACTGGAGCCCTCCAGGGCCTTCAAGATCATGGAAAACGTCCGGAAGGGCAAGGGCCTGAAGCCGGATGAAGTGGAATACATGCAGGAGCACGAGGTGCCGGAGTGGTACATCGAATCCTGTCGGCGGATCAAATACATGTTCCCCAAGGCCCATGCGGTGGCCTATGTGATGCTGTCCTACCGGATCGCCTGGTTCAAGATCCATTACCCACTGGCCTTTTACGCGGCATACTTCACTATGAAGGTGGCGGATTTCAACTATGAAGTGATCATGAAGGGCGTGGATGCCATATATGAACACATGGAAGAAGTGGAGAAAAAAGGCAAGGCTGCTACGCCGAAGGAAAAGTCGGAGCTGCCGGTGATGGAACTGGCGGCGGAACTCTACTGCAGAGGATTTGAATTCCTGCCGGCGGACCTGAAGCGGTCCGGTGCCACCCAGTTCCGGGTGGAGGACGGGAAGGTCCTTCCGCCGTTCTCGGCTCTGGCCGGGGTGGGGGAAAATGCCGCGCTGGCCCTGTATAACGACCTGAAAGAGAACGGAGATTTTTTCTCGATCGAGCAGATGAAGGAACGAACGGGATTGAACAAAACGGCGTTGAAAGCCCTGGAGGACAGCGGCGTATTGAAGGGGATCCCGAAGACGGATCAGTTGTCGTTCTTTTAACCGGGCGTTGGAGGATCGGTGTAAGGGTTGCCGGTAGGCCGGAGACTTAAGACTTAAGTCTCTAATCTCACGAGGAGAAGGAAAATGATGAAGAATCGCGATGTGCTGTATCATTATACAGACTTTCAGGCTCTGGACGGGATCCTGAGAAATTCCGAACTGAGGCTGAACAATGTGCTGAATATGAACGATGCTTCCGAGATGAGACTGTTCATGCGGGGGCTTTGCGACGCGGTGGAAGACCGGTTCGTCCGGGAAGGGAAGGAAGAGAAAGCCCGGCAGGTCCGGGAGTTGTTCCGCCGGGAGCTGAAGCGGGAATTCCACTATTCCGGATATGCGGCCTGCTTTTCGGTGTACCGGGACGATGCTTCCCAGTGGGAACGCTACGGGAACCACGGCCGCGGGGTCTGCCTGGGATTCGACCGGAAACTGTTGGAGCGGATCGCCGTGGGAGCGGTGTCCCTGAAGACGGTGTTTTACCGGGATGAAGACGATATCGACGAGCATGAACTGGTGGAGGTCTTCTATCAGTTGATGGAGCCGTTGGAGAAGATCGAGGAGGAGGATCCGTCGATCCGGGAAGCGCTCAATGCCGCTTGGGTTTGCTCGGCCGCTTTCAAGCACCCTTCATTCTCCGCGGAAAGAGAGGTGCGTCTGGTGATGTCTCCTTTTGGAAAAGAGTACTTTGACGGGAAGCCCCAATACCACATCGCCCGGGAGCGGATCAAGAAGTATTATCCCCTTAATCTGAAATTCATGTGCATGCGGGAAGGTCTGGTGCTGGAGGATCTCATCACGGAGATCATCATCGGCCCGGAATCCACCCAGTCCCGCCCGATCCTGCAGGATTACCTGGAGGACAACAAGATGGGAGCGCTGGCAGGCAAGGTCTCCTATTCCGACTGTCCTTTGCGCCGGACCGGGGACCGGAGCGGTTCGCTGTCGGATCAGTGATTTAATTTCAGGTTTCCCCTTGACTTTGAATGGATATTCGTGTATTATGTCACTTGTTGAAAACAGTATAGGGGTATAGCTCAGTTGGTAGAGCAGTGGTCTCCAAAACCACGTGCCGAGGGTTCGAGTCCTTCTGCCCCTGCCAAAAAGTCCTTCGCGCAGAGCGCGGAGGATTTTTTCGTTAAGACAAGTGAATACGAGGCTCGGGCATGTTCGGGAAGCAAAGAGTTTCGAAGCGCATGAGCTGCGGCGGGAAGCACTGGGAGATCTGCCTTCTGACTCTTTCTTTGTCGCTCTCGAGGCGCCAGATACAGACAGATGAGCAAACCGCAGAACTTTGTCTAAATGATGTAAAGCTGCGATACAGACAGATGAGTAAACTGCCGAGCTTTGTCTAAATGATGTAAAGCTGCGATATAGACAGATGAGCAAACTGCAGAACTTTGTCTAAATGATGAAAAGCTGCGATATAGACACATGGGATGACCTATCGAGTTTTGTCTGGGAATTATTTAAAAATATGACAGACGAATAAGCCATAATTGAAGTGTTATCTGTTTGAAGACGTGAAAACATACAGACACTCGAGACGTGAATGCTTGTTTGTCTGTATTACAGGGAGTTTTCAATCAGATAAATAGGACGCATTCCGGAATTTGTCTGTAGCAGCTGACAACTCGGAAAAAGTGGAGAAGACTTGGCGTTCGAGATTGTTTCGCTGAGTATTCTGAGGATCGTCTGCTCCCTCACCATACACGTCACCATTCACCCGGCTGCTATGCAGATGCTGGGGCATAGCAGTATGCGGGCGGCAATGGGCTGGGAAACGAAGCGTGCGGGCAGCCATGGGCTGGAAGCGCGGCGTGCTGATAAAAATGGCCCGGGGGTGCGGCGTATCGGTGGCTGTGGGTTTGGTTGAGCGGTGCAAAGGCGGCTATCGGTCTTGGATGGATCTGGATCAATTCTTCCGGAAGTCATCAAACGATGGCGGTACCATTCCATTAAAAAATTTTATCTATGACTGTTTTTCTTGTATCTTTGAGATAAATTACATATAATAACAGTAGAAGTTATTAACGAGAACAAAAGGAGAATTCTATGAAATACGAAATCAAAGGCGAACCGATGCCCGTCGTGATCTGCGAGTTGGAACCCGGCGAAACCATGATCACGGAAGCCGGATCCATGAGCTGGATGAGCCCGAATATGGATATGCAGACCTCCGGCGGTGGAGCGAAGAAAATGTTTGGGAAGCTGTTGTCTGGCGAGTCCATGTTCCGCAACCACTATACCGCTCAGGGCGGCCCCGGGATGATCGCTTTCGCAGCCAGTTTCCCGGGCTCGATCCGGGCCATCGAGATCACTCCGGATAAACCGGTCGTGCTTCAGAAGCGCGCTTTCCTGGCCTGCACGGAAGGGGTGGAATTCAGCGTCTTCTTCCAGAAGAAACTGGGGACCGCATTGTTCGGTGGCGAAGGATTCATCATGCAGAAACTGTCCGGAAGCGGCATCGCTTTCGTGGAAATCGATGGAGCAGCTATGGAATATAATCTGGCGCCCGGTCAGCAGATGCTCATCGACACCGGCTACATCGCCATGATGGATGACACGGTGAGCATGGATATCCAGCAGGTAAAGGGCATGAAGAACATCATGTTCGGCGGCGAGGCCCTCTTCAACACTCAAGTCACCGGCCCGGGCAAGGTGGTCCTGCAGACTATGCCTATGAGCCAGTTCGCCAGCCTGATCTCTTCTATGATGCCGTCAAAGGATTGAGGAACGAATCACAACAAAGAAACTGAATATCCAGGATGGAAATGAGGGTGTCCCAAAAGGGGCACCCTGTTTTCTTGTCTCTACGTCCTATTCTATTCGTTGGATCTCCTCCAAAAACGCCCGGGTGGCGGGGGAGCAGTCTTCCAGGGAGGCGATCCCGATCTGAATGGTCTGCCGGGGGGAAAGGGGAACGCACCGGGCTCCCCGGCCCGAGAACACGCTGTTGAGGGAATTGTTCAGGGTGATCCCAAGACCCGCCTCCACCATGCACCAGGCGACATAGCAGTCGCCACCGGGATCGGATGGATCTGGGTGAACTTTTTCTGGCTCGTCATCAAACGGATGCGATACGATCCCAAAAGACGAAAGATATAATGAGGCCAGGACATGATCATCCGAATCACGTTCGAACATTGGAAAAAACTGATAATTAATTTGCGGAAATGGCTTGACATACTGGAATTAAGTGTTAAAATAAGCAACAAGAAACCGATGAGGAAGAGTGAGTAAGTCACATCCCTTCCTGCACAGAGAGCCGCGGATGGTGGGATCGCGGTGAGGAACATGAG